>JAYUHK010000089.1:0-36901 GCA_043767025.1 Saprospiraceae bacterium
AATATGAAAAATCTATTCATTGTCAATATTTTTTCTTTTTTGCTGCTTGCTGCTTGCTCCAAGAGCAACACAGAGTGTATTTCGGTGTCTCCTTCGAGGATATTCAATACGTCAGGAATGCACTTTTATCCCGAAACAGACAGCATCTCTATGAAAGATACCCTCTGGGTTTCGTTTGAGATGCCTAAAAAAGGGTACGACTTGCTTTCCAAAGACAGTGTGGATTTATCCAGTTTAAATGATTTTACTACTTATTTGGGAATTATGAAAACTTTGAATCCTGATACAATACCAACCGCTTTTGGCAATACTGATTTTGCAAACAACGATTTTTTAAGGGTTGTGAAAATAGGTATTGCAAAAACAGGAGCAGGGGAGCCTGAATATTCTGCTAAAGTAATAACTGCATTAGAGCGGGATAATAAATTTCAATTTTTAATGGGTTTAGTCCCTACCAAAACTGGTTATTATACTTTTCGCACAGATAATGCTCGTGGTTATTTGAAGGAAAAAACTTCTGATTGTCAAGGAAAGGCAATGTTTACGATACTCGTAATCAACGAAAATAAGCATTTCTATCTTTTTCCTAAATTCACTTCTAACGACCCTTACTCTGCTGCCAGAGGTTATCGTTTAAAAGTCGTCAAATAACAGCAATCCGCCACAGCTGCCCGAGCGGCTGTGGCGGCTTTTAATAAAAAATCATGAAAAAAACTTCAATATTTATCGGCATCGGCTTGGCTTTATTTATATGTGTGAGTTGCTGTACAAAAAGCAACTTATTAGAATTGCCAGCAGCTTAAGCTGTTGGCAATTCTAATAAATTAGCAATTATTCATGCAACCAAAAACTAAGCACTAAAAACTACTCAAAATTAATTATTTTTTCTTGAAAGTCCAATACAGCGCACCCAAAAGAAGCAACATCACCAGTGCAGACCCTACGCGCGCCAAAGCGTTGCCCGTTGAGTATGCCGAAGGTTCGAAGCGCATTTCGAGCTTGTGGTCGCCTGCGGGGACTCGCAGTGCGCGCAGCAAATAATCGGCTTTCATCACGCCTGCCACTCGATTGCCGTCTATGTAAGCGTGCCAACCTTTTGCTTCGGGATAGTAGATTTCAGAAAAAACTGCTAATTGTTCGGTGGCTGCTTTCGTTTCGTAAGTCATAAAATCGGGGACGTAATTCGTCAGTTTGATGGAGTTGGCAGAGTCGTATTTGATGTTCAGTCCGTTCAGATTTTCGGCAAATTTTTTCTGAACAATGGCTGTTTGTAACGGCTGTAGATTCTCCAAAGAGTCCATTTCGGCGTTGGCATTTTCTACTATCGTATAGTTTTTTACGAACCAAGCGTTGCCGAGAGCGTCGGGATTGCGGGCGGCTTGCGGTTGCGCGCCTTTTTCTTCACTGCCTTGTATAATGTAGCGCGTGTTGAGCATATTCAGGATTTGCTGAAACGTCGCTCCGCCTTTGCTCATATATCTATCCACGACTTCCTGAAAAATCATCAATTTTGCGGCATAATATCCGCCAATACTTTTGTGGTAAAAAGAAGTAAAACCGTTGGCAAACGGGTTGCCGCCGCGCGAAAGATCCAGCACCCGATAGCTCAAATCTTTGTCCTGCATTATTTGTGCGTCCACGGGGCGCGGCGCGGTGTTTTGCTTGGAGCGGGTTTGGGTCACAAAATCGTCGTTGCTCAAATAGCGTTTGTCCACCCCAATCATATCCGCCAAGCCGAGCAATGTCACCAACGCAATCGTTATCATCGGGTGAAAACTCATGCGAAGACTGGCAAAAAGTACGCCCGCCGCCGCCAAAACAAAGAACAACGAGCGGAACGCATCGCCCTGAATCAAGCCTGCGCGGTCGGCACGGATAGCTCCCAAAAGCTGTGGCGCAGACTTCGCTATTTGGTCGTCATTGGGTCCCGCGAGCGTCCCCATGAAGCTGTAAAGAAGTGCCAACACACAGAGTCCGCCGACGGTTGCGGCGGCATACAGCAAAGATTTTTTGCGTTTTTCAACGTCCGTTTCTGGATTTAGAAAGGCTTTCAGCCCTAAAATTCCGAGTGCGACGAGCAGCAAGTGTCCGATACCAAAGACCATTCCGACGGAGCGAAATTTATTAAAAAATGGAAAATAATCGAATAAAAAATAATTGACTACCGCAAAATTTTTGCCCCAACCGATGACTGCGATGACCGCCATACTTGCCAATATCCAGTTGCGAAGCGATGTTTTTAACAAAAATACGCCGAGAAAAAATAAAAATAAAATCACTGCGCCATAATATACCGCGCCCGAAGTGAACGGCTGGTCGCCCCAATATTTGGTCGTCGCTTGCGCCAGATTATTGACTTGTGGGTTGTTGCCCATGCTGCGCAAGGCTTTGAGTGACTCGCTTTCGGGGTCGCGGGCGAAGTATTCACCGCTGTCCGAACCCATAAAATTGGGCATCAAAAAACTAAAACTTTCCAACTTACCGATGCTCCAACTGAACGCATAGTCTTTCGTCAGCCCCTCTTTTTTGGTGCCCGTTTCGGCAGAAACCAAGTCGGATTTTCCGCGAATAGTTTCGGCTGCGTAGTCGTATTGTGTCCAAACCTGTGGCAAAACCGTCAAAAAACCCAAACCGATAGTCACGACAAGCGTGGCGGCAGCTTTCGCAAAATGCGCCATTTCGCCCTCTTTGAGTGCTTGAATGAATTTTACGATGCCCAAAATAGCGAGCAACAACAGAAAATAGTAGGTGATTTGGATATGGTTGGCACCAAACTCCAACCCCGCAAAAACTGCGACCAACGCGCCGCCGAGCAAATATCGCCCTCTAAAAACCATCAAAATACTGCCAAGCAGTGGCGCAAGAAACGCCAAAGCCATCACTTTGTTGGTGTGTCCCGCTTCAATCAAAATAATATGGGTAGAACTCACCCCAAACAACAAACTTCCTGCCAGCGCGTATTTCCAATTCACGCCCAACATCACGAACATCAAGTAGGCGCAAAGAAGGCAAGTAAAAAGCAACGGAAAAGTATAAGAGCCGTTGCTAACGTCGCCCAAAAACATGACGTTTTGTAAAATTTTAGTCGGAATATTGTACGTTTCGCCAGTAACTCCTTGGTAAATTGGCATTCCTGCGAACATAGAGTTGGTCCAAAGAATATCGCGTCCTTCTTTTTTGGCATAAGCGACGCGCTCACTTTGCAGCGCGTCGGCTTGCAAAGTATCGGATTGCTGCAACACTTTGCCGTCGAAGGCAGCCGGAGAAAAATAAATAAGTGCGAACAGCACCAATGCGACGACCGAAATCAGGTGAGGCAGCAGCAGTTTTAGATATTGATTGTTCATAAAAAATAAGTAATGACAATTTTTTTGTTAAAAAAGTCCGTAAAAGTACATATTTTTTAAAAATAAATAGCGCAGCATGATTTTTTTTATCTGAAAAAATCATCACCTTCTCCTCCCTCAAATTATTTGACGACAAAAAAGCGGGTTACGACTTTTTTATTTCCTCGCACGAGCAGCAGATATTTTCCCTTCGGGGCGGTCGAGATATTGAAGGCTTTGGCGTAGTCGCCTGCTTTTTGGCTCGGCAGGTCGTAGGAAGCGAAAGCGTTCATTTTGGGGTCGAGCAAGCGAATGGCGACGTTGGAAAGCTCGTCCAACACATATTTGAACCCAATCACGCCTTTTGCATCTGGGATTATTTTGGGCAGCGTTTCCCATTCTTGGATGTTCGCCGCTTCGGGCGTGGCGGTTGGTTCGGGTTTGGGTTTGTTGGGCGTTGCGGGGATTTTGGTGTTGGGATTGTTGTTAGCGGTGGCGACGGGTGGCGACGCGGCGGGCTTTTCTACATTGAGCAAAGTAGTGACTTCGCCATTGCAAGACGACCAAAGTTCTATTTCGTCGGGCAGTTCAAACGGATTATTGGTTTCTTTGACTGCGTCCGAATTTTCGGTTTTTACGGTTCGGATTTCAATTTTATTTTTGTCAATCCACAACAAATTGAAGTGATTGAAGCTGCCGCTGCCGCAAGTCCAAGGATAATTGAGGTCGTTGCGCCGCAATGGCGCGCCCCAACAGCCTTCGCCGATGTAAGTCGTCCCCAATTTTTCATCTTTGATGAACCCGTTGCTGCTGCCTGCTTCGGTGCTTGCACGAATCGGTTGGGTCATTTTTACAACGTGTGCGTCGCACTCGATTCCGACGTTCATTTTATACTGCTGAAAAAGCGGTGCCCAGTGGATAATTTGCTCTATTTGCTTCGGTTTGGTGCTGCTGTGCGGCATCATCGGATAATGAAATTGAGCGATTTTCCACAACGCATTTTTACTTGCTTTGAGGTCATTTTCTAACCAAATTTTTTGCTCGCCGCCGGGCGGCATCATGGAGTTGAGGGTATAAATGCGCAGCAAATTGCCGCCTATCGAGAACGAATAAGCGATATTCGCTGCCGCCACATCGAACAAATCTACGAGGATTTGGTTGGATTGCTCGTGGTTGCCGCGCGACACCACGATAGGAGTCATGCGCCCATCGCTGGCGATGGTCAGCTGCCAGTCGTTGAGCCATTGCTGCCATTCGAGCGGCTCGTCGTTGGTCGTCATGTCGCCACCGAATAGCACGCAGTGGGCGCGCAGTTTAGAAACCAACTTATTGGCTTCGCGGCAAGCCGTCCGTTGGTTGCGAGAATCGCCACCTGCTATGATAGCAATTTTCTGATTTGGGTCGGCGGGTGCGGTCGTAAAAAAAAGGCGTTGGCTCGTGCCTTCGCTGTCTTTTACTACAAAAAAATAGGACGTGTTGGGTTTCAAGCCTTTCAATCGGACGAAATTAGAACTCATACCTTTCACCAAAACTGCCTTATCGGGCTTTTGTTGCATGGCGTATTTCGCCACTTCTTGCCGACGGTCGGCGAGGTCGTAATAAAAAACGGGATTGTTGCCACTGAGCTGATTCCAGCCGATGACGGCGGTTGTAGCGGGGTCGTCGCGCCACATACAGCGAAACTTGTCGGCGACTGCCGCCGTATTTTTAGGAAAAAAAACGACTGTCCCGACGAGCAATAGAGTCGCGAGATGATTTTTTTTTGCCAAAAATATTTTAAAAAGATGCTTCATAAGCCAACTCAAAAGTAGAAAAAAGATTGTAATTAAAAACGTAATAATTTTGAGTTTTATTAGGAATAGGAGTAGATTTTTATTTGGTGCTGCGATTTTGTTGCTTGTATTTGTCCTGATTTCAGTTTTCGTTTTCGAGTATTTTTCATCTTTTTCTTTGCATTTTCAACCCTCTCTGCTCCATAAATTCGTAAATGTTGATGCAGTTCACGCCATATTTTTCAGCGACTTTGGGTATTTTGTTGGGTTTCTCTTTACTTTCGTTGGTTATCAAAGTGCATTTGTGGGCTTTGCAATAAGCAATCAAGTAGGGATCGGCTTCTTCTTTGCCTTCGGCTTGCTTTTTTTTATCCAAAAAACCTGTATTATATTCTTGATTAACGATGACTTTTGCCTCTTTCATAGTTTCGGCGTCGGTTGGTACTACAAAGTGCTTCTTGAATTTTTTGACCCATATTTGCAAGTAATTTTGCTTGCCTGCGTAACTGTTTATCTCATCTTCCACAAAATCTATCGTTACAAACACTTTCTCTGTTATCATATCTTCTATTTCTTCCCAAACTGCGCTAAAAACAGGAGTATTGGGTATAAAAGTGGATTCTAACTTGATTAGACCGCTTGTATCTATTACATAAATAGTCGAGTTGGGGACAAAATTAAGTTCCATTTTTTCGGTTTACAAAGCGTTTAAAATTTCCCTGGTTTTAGGAATATACGACAGCTTTACGCCCAAAAAGTCCGAAAGGTCTTTTAAGTCTATTTTGTTCTTATCGTAAGCCTCGAAAGCGCGCCAAACGTAAGTTCTACCTTTTTCTTGTATCGTTTGTTTGGGTATATTTTGACCTTCTGGCTTTTTGGCTCTCCCAAAGGCAGGTTTATTCCATTTTTCGTGCGCTGCTTTATAAAATTCGGACGACGTAAGACCAATTTCTAAAAGACTTCTCAAAATAGCGAGCGGTCCGACATGAAAACTTTCCCCAATAGCGACCAAGTCACTTTTGGACCATTCTTGGTTTTTTCGTCCTATATTTTCGTTTACTTTGTTGTGTTTTAATAATTCATCTGGCGGCATTAATACCGCTGCCGCAAAGGCGTTGCACCATTTTTCGATTTGAATTTCTGTTCCGCCATGCAGGTCACACAGCCCTCCTTCGTTAAGGACAAGATGTCCAAGTTCGTGAAACAAGGTAAATATTTTTGCTGAAGCTGCTTCGCCACCTCTTTTTATTCCTATAATGGGAACGACATCGTCGGTGATTGAAAAACCTCTTACGCCGTCTTCTGCGGATAAACTGAACTGAAAAACGGCGACCCCCAAAGACTCTACTTTCTCTATATAAAACTCAAATGCTTTTTTTACATCGTGTTGAGCAGCCCTGATTTCAGCTAAATTCAGACGTTCTCTAATTTTAAATGCTACTAATTTCGGACTTTCTTGGATAGACGAATGGATGCTAAATTTGACGTTTTTAAGTTCCAATTCATGTCCCAATTCCAGCAAAGAACTTGCTAAAGCTCTGGCTTTTCTGACGGCTAATATTGTTTTTTCGTGAAAGATATTAACATTTTTTGAGTCCACAGTACGTCTATCTTTGGGAAATGGTTTTTCGGCAGGCGGTTCGTCTAACAAGAGGGTTGCAATGCTTCGCTTATATTTTTTTGAGAATAGTTTTATTTCATCTAAACTCAATGATTTTTCCCCGCTTTCTATTTTGGAGAGCAGTTGTGAGGAAATACCTATCTTTTCAGACGCTTTATTTTTACTCAATGCAATACTCTCTCGCGCCCAAACAAGGACTTTCGGATTCACTTCGACATTGATTGCGGTTTTCATAATGTGACAAAGATACAGATTAGGAATGAAGAAAAAAAATCATTCGTTTTTTGTCCGATTTCAGCTGTTTATTAACACTTTGAAAGGGTTTTAACATTCCGTTGCAAATTTTATACCGATTTCTGCTCCCTCAAAAACCGAACCATCAGCTTTGCCGTGCGGGCGGACGCGCCTGCTTCGCCGAGTTGCTGGCGCAAAAATCGGTAATCGGCAAATATTTTTTTACGGATATTCGGCTTCAAGATATGCAGCAACTCCGACGCGATATTTTTCTGGTTCAGTCGCTCTTGGATAAGCTCGGTCACAATCGGGCGGTCAGCAATCAGATTCACCAA
The DNA here is from genome assembly GCA_043767025.1 of Saprospiraceae bacterium. Taxonomy (GTDB): domain Bacteria; phylum Bacteroidota; class Bacteroidia; order Chitinophagales; family Saprospiraceae; genus JAYUHK01. The sequence goes on from JAYUHK010000089.1 coordinate 7,289, forward strand.
AGAAATATACTTGATGCTGACCAATTTTTTGGCAATAAAATACGACAATCGGCTGCCGCGATAGCAAACGACTTGCGGCACGCCGAAAAGTGCGGTTTCGAGCGTAGCGGTGCCAGAAGTAACCAACGCAGCGGCAGACTGGGAGAGCAAGTCGTAGGTTTTTCCGCTCGTGAGGGTGACTTTTTCGGCAGCGAGATTTTCGTTAATGATGGTTTCGTAAAATGCCGACGGAATAGACGGCGCAGCCGCTATAACAAATTGATAGTCAGCAAATTGTGAATTTATGACGCTCAACATCAGGGGCAGGACTTTCCGAATTTCTTGCCTGCGGCTGCCGGGCAGCAGAGCGATGATTGGTTTTGGAGAACTCAAAAAATCGTCTGCGGGAGCTTCGTAAGTTGCTATCACGTCGAGCAACGGATGCCCAACGAAATGCACAGGATAGTCGTATTTTTTGTAAAAATCTTCCTCAAAAGGTAAAATAACGAACATCTGCGACACCGATTTTTTGATGTCATGGACGCGACTGGTGTGCCAAGCCCAAAGTTGGGGCGAAATATAGTAAAACACACGGATATTGTGTGTCGCCGCCCACTTTGCGATGCGTAGGTTGAAACCCGGATAATCAATCAAAATCAACACATCGGGCTGAAAATCGATAATATCTTGCTTACAAAAACGAATGTTGGCAAAAATAGTACGGATATTTTTGGCGACCTCCAGAAATCCCATAAACGCCAAATCGCGATAATGTTTGACGATTGTTGCGCCAGCCGCTGCCATCAAATCGCCGCCCCAAGCCCGAAATTCGGCGCGCCCGTCTTCGTTGCGAAGTGCTTTGAGAAGGTTCGAGCCGTGCAAATCGCCCGAAGCCTCGCCTGCGATGAGGTAGTATTTCATAAAAAAACGGTTGGGAAGTATGTTAAAAGTACATGAGTATTTTCTATTTTCCTCCTTTATTACGCCAGTTCTTTCCAAAAATAAAAAATCCAGACTGCGGCGCAAAGCGTGGTCGCTATCACTACGCCACGCATAGACGCGTCCAATTTGCGCAAGCGAAAAAACCGCATCGGAAGCAGATTGCAACAAATACCGAGCATCAGCAGCGTCCGCACCCGAAAGGTGTTGGCATCGGGCAATATTTCCCACGCAAAAAGCTGTTCGGCGACCATTTGGAGCGTCGCGTAAGCCACGAAAGGCACCGCCAATCCTATCAAAAGCCCTTTGAGCAACGCCCATTTTTCGTTTTCCATCTTTATATTATGCGTTGAATGTTTTCAAAGAATTATTTTTGAATTAATAGTATTGTAACTAACTGATTAGGAACTACTTGTGCAACTAAAAATTAAAAACTTACCACTAAAAACTATTTAATTTTTTGTGTTCAGAAGTTTCATTTCGTAGATGGCGGGATAAATCGTCAAGTCGTGACCGCAAGGCACTACCGAAACAAAACCGTTTTCCAAAGCCCAGATATCGGTGTCCGCGCCCGTGTCTTCATTGATAAATTTGCCAGTCAGCCAGTAGTATTTTCGTCCCGACGGGTCGGTACTTTCCACAAATTCCTCCTGCCAGCGCGCATTGGCTTGGCGAGCTACTTTGATGCCTTTTATCTCCGCCAGCGAAAGTTTGGGGATATTGACGTTGAGCAAATTGCAGCTTTTCAGCCCCGTGTCCAATACATACCGAATGACTTGCTTCGCAAAATGCTGTGCAGGCTCAAAATCTGCCTCAAATCGGTAATCCAACAACGAAAAGCCGATGCTTGGGATTCCCTCCAAAGCCGCCTCCATCGCTGCCGACATCGTACCAGAATAAATAATGTTGATAGACGCATTGGAGCCGTGATTGATGCCCGAAACGCACAAATCAGGCGTTCTATCTTTCAAAATAACGTGTTTGGCGAGCTTCACACAATCTACGGGCGTGCCGCTACACTCGTATGCCTCTACGCCCTCGAACACGTCCACTTTGTTGAGCCGAAGTGGGTCGGAGAGCGTGATAGCATGACCTTTCGCGCTCTGCGGCGAGTTGGGAGCGACCACGACGACTTCCCCAATTTTTTTCGCTACCGCCACCAACGCTTTGATGCCCGGAGCAAACATTCCGTCATCGTTGGTCACTAAAATCAAAGGTTTTTTCATTTTTCTTCATTTTTTCAAAACCCAAAAGTAGTGATATTTTGTTCAAAAATAATGTTTTTCGACGAAAAGAGAAATTTTTTAGGATAACAACACTACATTACACACTATATGATAGGCACCAAAAATATTGCGCTTTGAAAATACTCGAAAAAAAGATATTCAACGACCCTGTGTATGGGTTTATCAGCGTTCCGAAAGGCATTTTGCTCGACCTGATTGACCATCGATGGATGCAGCGAATGAGCCGAATCAAGCAGCTCGGAATGTCGCATTATGTGTATCCGGGCGCGCTGCACACTCGGTTTCACCACGCACTTGGCGCGCTTCACCTGATGCAGCAGGCGTTGGAGGTGCTGCGAAACAAAGGCGTAGCGATTACGGACGAGGAGTTTGAGGGAGCTTCGATAGCTATTTTATTGCACGATATTGGGCATGGACCTTTTTCGCACGCGCTGGAACATATTTTGGTGAATGTGCATCACGAAGAAATCTCGATACTGTATATGGAGCAGCTCGACGAGGAATTTGGGGGCAAATTAAATTTGGCGCGCCGAATTTTTAGCGACCAATATCCAAAGAAATTTTTGCACCAGTTGGTTTCGGGACAATTAGATATGGATAGATTAGATTTTTTGAGCCGCGATAGTTTTTTTACCGGCGTAGCAGAAGGCGTGGTAGGCTATGACCGCATTATACAGATGTTGGCGGTGCAAGACGGCGAATTGGTGGTGGAAGAAAAAGGCATTTATTCGGTCGAAAAATTTTTAATCGCCCGCCGCTTGATGTATTGGCAGGTTTATTTGCACAAAACGGTCTTGGCAGCCGAGCAAATGCTGATACAAACTTTTCGCTACGCCAAAAATCTTGCCCAAAGCGGTTTTGACCTCAAGTTGGACGAGTCGCTGTCCTATTTTCTATACAACAATGTCACAATAGAGGACATAAAATTAAATAAATTGGCTTTTTTAGATAAATTTTCACTTTTAGACGACATTGATATTATTTTTTCACTCAAAAAATTAGCAAATACCAAAGACATTTTGCTACCTTTGCTCTCGAAAGGTATATTGGATAGGCATTTATTTCATGTCACATTAAGTAAAATACCTTTCGAGCGTGACTATTTAGAAAAAATCCGTCTGAAAGCAATCCAAGAACTACATATTCCTCGTATTTGCGTTGGGTATTTGGTTTTTGAGGGAATAGAAAGCAACAACGCTTACGACACACAAAAAGACGAGATTAAAATAAAATACAAAAACGGAAAAATACTCCCACTTTCAGAAGCATCGGATTATAATTTGCAACAAAATAAAATTATTAAACATTATATATGTTTTCCAAAAAATATTTTGTAACTTTGCGCCGCAATAACGATTAGCGTTTAGCACTCTACACTTTTTATCACTCTATTGTCTTTACCCAAAGCCCGAAATACTCTTATCTGACAGACGAAATCGAAAGATTACTGTCACGAGAGGTCGAATAAGGAATGAGGAAAAAATAAGGAACTCCAATTTTTCCAATAAATTGAATCAATAACAAGGCATTTTTAAGGCGCAACGCAGGGCGTTGTAACGAAAAATAACGCAGTAATTGGTTGTAACTTAGCAGAAAAAATGAGTAGTTTATTTTAGATACATTCCCAACAGTGAAATACAATCAATTTTTTTTAATAATCTAATTTAATAACAAAACAATAATTCAAAATCATGAGGAAATTGAGTTTACTTTTAACAGGAGCTTTGGCTCTTGCCGCTTCTGTTGCGATGGCACAGTCCGACTTGCCGACAAGCACGAAGCCTGGGTGTTATGCAAAATGCCTAATTCCAGACGAATACAAAGAAACTACTGAACAAGTAGTGACGAAGGCTGCTTCTACTCGCACAGAAGTAATCCCTGCTACTTACACTACCGTAACGGATCGTGTAATGTCCAAAGCTGCTGGAAAGCGTTTGACTCCAGTACCTGCTACCTTCGAAACTGTTACCGAAAAAGTAATGGTAAAACCAGAAGGCAAGCGCGTAATTACGATTCCTGCTACTTACGAAACAGTCACTGAAAAGATGCTTTCAAAAGCAGAAAGCAAGCGTCTAACGCCAATGCCAGTTCAGTACGAAACCGTAACGGAGCAAATTATGGTGAAGCCAGAAGGTAAGCGCATGGTCGCAGTACCAGCTGTTTACTCCACCGTAACTGAAAAAGTAGAAGTAAAAGGCGCAGGAAGCCGCACCGTAACTGTATCTGGCGACGGAACAGTTTATGATGCAAGCAGAGGCGCAGTTGCTTCAGCAGGTGGCGCACGCGTAGCCATCAAAAATGCTAAAGGAAAAATCATCGGCTACAAGAATGCAGACGGCGAAACAACCTCTTACAGAGGCGGCGGCGCAGGTGCTACTTACGAAACAAAGTCAGAGCAAATCATGGTGAAGCCAGAAGGTAAGCGTCTAATCGCAGTACCAGCTACCTACGAAACAGTTACTGAAAGAGTAGAAGTAAAGCCAGCAAGCAAGCGCATGATTACTACGCCAGCAGTATATGGCACTGAAACAGAAACTTACGAAATAGAAGCAGCTTCTACTCGCATCGAGGCGATGACTCCAAAAATGGAGAACATCACAGAGCGTATCGAAATAAAGCCGTCTTCTACTAAGTGGGTAAAAAGAGTTGCTGACAAGGCTTGCCTTTCTGCCAACCCAGAAGACTGTTTAGTATGGTGTTTGGTAGAAGTACCAGCAGAATACAAAACGGTAACTCGTCAAGTAAACAAAGGTTGCGATGGCTCTGGCGTTGCAAACTCTGGCTGCACAAAGACAATCGATATTCCTGCCAAAATGGGTACTCGCACCAAGCAAGTATTGAAATCAGCAGCTTCTACTCGTGAAGAAGAAATCGCAGCAGTTTACGAAACTATCACAAAGCAAGTAGTAAAAACAGCTGAAACAGTTCGCGAAGAATCAACTCCAGCGGAGTTCAAAACTGTAACATCTCAATCTGTAAAAGCAGGTCCTACGACTCGCCAAGAGTCTATCGCTGCCGAATACGAAACCATCACCAAGCAAGTAATTACAACTCCAGCATCAGTGCGTGAGGAAACAATTCCTGCGGAGTTCAAAACTATCACAAAGCGCGTACCAGTACAGTGCTGTGGAGTATTGGGTGCTGACGGAGTAATGAGAGAAACCGAAAACTGCCCTAACGGCGGCAAAGGAACTTCAAAAGCTGGTGGAGCTAACGGCGGTGCTGGAAACGGCAGCGCAAACGCTTGCTACAAAGAAGAAATCGTTCCTGCTGAATATGCAACTATCACCAAGCAAGTTGTAAAAACTCCAGCTTCTACTCGTGAGGAAATAATTCCTGCAGAGTTCAGAACTGTAACCAAGCAAGTATTGAAAACACCTGCAACTACAACAGAGGAGAACATTCCAGAAGAGTTCGCAACAGTGTCTAAAAAAGTAGTAGCTACACCAGCAACTACCAAAACCATCGACATTCCAGCAGAATACACAACTATCACTAAGCGTCAGTTGGTAAAAGCAGGTGGATTCACAGAGTTCCGTGAGATCGTCTGCGGAAACAAAATAACTGCATCTCGCGTAGTTCAAATCCAACGTGCATTACGCGCTGCTGGCTACGATCCAGGTCCAGATGATGACGTAATGGGTGCACGCACAAAGGCAGCTTTGACAAAATACCAAAAAGAAAAAGGATTGCCAGTAGGTAATCTCAATATGGACACTATGAAATCTTTGGGCGTGGACGGTAACTAATCAATAGTTGCGCCACCAATAAAGGATTTCGTTAATATCCAAAGAAAAAAGTAACGCAACCTTCATCACGTTGCTTACGCCTGAAAAAATAACCTTGTAGTCGGCGACGACTGCAAGGTTTTTTTTTATTTTCGCAATGTGGAAAACTTTATCTGCGCAAAATTTGGAAGATACCAAGCAAAGAACTATCTTTGAAACTGGAAACGTACTACAACCAAAATATTACACACATTTCAGCCTTGTTTATTGATATAAAATAGGAAGTATCTCAATAAATAAACTGATGCAGAGAGAAAACGGACATGACCAAAAGTTACTTCATGGTGGATTTTACACTCCCACCAGTATTAGACGACGCATTCGTAAATACCATTCCCGACCAACGAGTCGCTGTAAGCAAACTTTTTGCCTCTGGCAAATTAGTGAATTACGCACTCGCTTTTGAAAACTCCAAGCTCTGGGCAGTCTTTATGGCTACTTCGGAAATGGAAGTGTTGGATATGATTGGCGACCTGCCACTCACCGAATTTATGGACGTAAAAATATCCATTCTCAACTTTTACAACGCAGTTTTTCCGCAAATGCCCGCTTTTTCGGTCAATTAAAAAAATTGTTGGATAAAAAGCAGCTACCAATACCTATTTTGCGTTATGTTTGTGTCAAGAATGTATCTAAAATAAACCACTCATTTTTTCTGCTAAATTACAATCAATCACCGCGTTATTTTTTCGTTTCAACGCTCTGCGTTGCGCCTCAAAAATGCCTTGTTATTGATTGAATTTATTTGAAAAATTGGAGTGCCTTATTTTTTCCTCATTCTTTAGGAATGTATCTAAAAATGAATTAATTTATTTTAGACACGTTCCCTAAAATCAAAAACCCGAACTATGCGCAGCTACAAGTATTTTTTTTGCTTGCTATTCCCTTTTTTTGCCTACTCTTTGAGTGCGCAACAGGCAGCGACCGAAAAGCCGTTTTCTCAATCCGAAATTTTTACCCGAAATTTTTCGAGTTCTAATTTGGAAAATATTGACTTGCCAAAAATTGATTTGCAAAAAATACGAGCCGAAGACCAACGCAATGGCGGAATGTCACCGCGCGTAGCCGCCTCGATAGACGTAAATTTTGGACTAAAAAATGGCGGAGAGTGGCTGCAACTATCCAACGGCGACCGAATATGGAGATTAAAAATTCGGTCAGAAGGAGCAATTTCACTCAGCTTTTTGCTCGATCAGTTCTCTATTCCTGCCGGAGCCAGATTGTTTTTTTTCAATGACGATGAAACGCGCGGCGTATTCACAAGCAAAAATAATACCCCCAACCAAAAATTCGCAGTTCATTTCCTGAAAGGCAGCACCGCTACCATCGAATACTATGAACCCAAAAACGCCGCCGGGCGCGGACTGCTTCACATTTTTAAAATCTACCATACCTACGTCGCAGAGCCGTCCACAACGAGTCGAGAAATCCAAGCCAGTGGCTTCGGAGCTTCCTCCGCTTGCAATGTGAACGTGAATTGCCCAACAGGGAATAATTGGCAAAAAGAAAAAAAAGGCGTACTCCGAATCACGATGAGCCTCGTGGAAGGCATCGGATATTGCACCGGTACGCTGCTCAACAACACTAAAAACGACGGAAAACCTTATCTGCTTTCCGCTTTTCACTGTCAAGACGGCTACACACCGCTTTACGACTTCTGGGCGTTTGATTTTCACTACGAATCTCCCAACTGCGCTAACCCAATCACCGAACCCAACTACGCGCAAATATTGGGCTGCAAACTAAAAGCCGGTCGCCAAAGCAACGACTTCTTATTGCTCGAACTCAATGCCATACCGCCGCCGAGCTTCAACGCCTACTACAACGGCTGGAACCGCGACTCCGTAGCGTTGCCCACTCGCAGCACTTTAATTCACCACCCAAGAGGCGACATCAAAAAAATTTCGGTGGACAAAGACCCTTCCGTCGTCTATCAAAACGTCCTGAACTGGAACAATAATGTGACGACTCCCGCAGGAAATATGCTCCGAGTCGTACCCGATACTGGCTACTACGAAGGTGGCTCGTCAGGCTGCGCACTGTTCAATCAAAATAAATTGGTCGTAGGGCAACTACACGGCGGCAATCTCGCCTCGACTGGCTGCGGTATTACCAATATGTATTTCGACCGCCTCTGCAAATCGTGGGAAGGCGGCGGCACTCCAAGCACTCGACTGAAAGACTGGCTCGACCCCCAAAATACAGGCGCGCTGACTTTGGGCGCACTCGACCCGCCCGATACCTTGCCTACCTACACGCTCGAAGGAATTATTCTGAATGAAAAATACATCGGCGTATCAGGTGTGCAGCTCAAAATAGACGGCGATACCGTCCATCGGACAGTAATGACCGACACGGGCGGCGTCTATCGCTTTTACAACCTGCCGTCGCGCTTCGCCTATGAACTCACGACGCTCAAAGACACCAACCTCGTGAACGGCGTGACGACCTTTGATATGGTATTGGTGCGAAGACAAATATTAGGAATCGATACTTTCAGTACGCCTTATAAGTACATCGCTGCCGACGTGAACGCTTCGGGGACGGTGACGACCTTTGATTTGGTGGCGATGCGGAAAGCTATCCTTAACATTGATACGCATTACGAAGGCAACACTTCGTGGCGAATGATACCAACTATTTTTTCTTTTCCTGACCCCTCCAATCCGTTTTCAACGCCTTTGCCGAGCAGCATCACCGTCACGAATCCCGTAGGCGACCCGCTGCGACTGGACTTTTGGGGCATCAAAATCGGCGACGTAAATGCAACTGCCGACCCAAAAAAATAATTTTTTAACTAATTCAAAAAAAAAATTGGCAAAGAGTAGAAACTTTTTAGCAAAAACCGTAATTTTATACCGATTTATAAATTATTCAACAAATGTTCACAAAAATTATGAAAAAATTATTTACAAACAAATCGTTCTTGTTTTTAACAACAGTCATTTTTGCTGCATGTATCTTTAATGCGTGCCAAAAGGAAACATCAAATACATCTGCTCAAAAGGGGGTGTTAGAAAGTACTGCCAGTGAAAGTTTAGGTGTTTATGAAATAGACTGTAATCGAAAAACCGTAAAGTTCAAAGATTTAGCAGATATTAGCTATGCTGGCGACACCGTACTTGGAAATTTTACTAATTTATCGGGAGAGTTGAATAAATTTGTATTGGGTTGTCCCTCTAAAGCTAATGCTGATTGTAAACCTACCGAAATAATTGAGCGTGATGGGTCTGGACGAAGAATTTCATATTTTTTAGAAGAAGGATGTTCTGTTGGTGTTCCTCCGCCATTTAGCATCTTAAATCAGTTAAGAACGCCTGCCCAACAAGATGCACTTATAGCGAAAGCGAAACAATTAGCCGTTCAAAATGCTCCCTTTTGTAGCGGAACGACTCGACGAATGACTCCTATTGCATATGACTTTTATATTGAAAATATGTCTTGTTTGTGTGATGCCACTCATAAAAATATTAGCCTGCTGGTTAGTGTTAGGTACGGGTGTTGCGTAAACAACGATTAAGTTTCTATTTTTTCACTTTATAATTTTTCACTTTTATGAAATTATTAAATTTACTTTTCATTTTTTTTACTATTTCGGTAGCGAGCCTTTCTGCCCAAAATTCTTACAACGCAAATATCAATTCTCCCGCCAGTTTAGCAGGGAAATTAGGAAATTCGCGTGCAGACTGGACGAACAACGTACTTCCTTTTGGACAGACCGTAACCGCTAATTTAGCGATTGTCAATTCGGGAATATCCCCAACGAATGATTCAATCAACGCACAAGGTTGTGATACACTTATAAATGTAGCACAAATTAGTGGAAAAATTGCCTTAATCCGTCGAGGTGTATGCCAATTTGGATTTAAAGCCTTGATGGCTCAAAATGCGGGCGCAGTAGCGGTTATTATTGTTAATGTTTCAACCGTTGATAACCCAACTAATGGCGGCGAACCATTCAATCCTGCAGAAGGTACAGACGGTGCAAGTGTAACAATTCCTGTATTAATGGTTTCTAATTCAGTTGGTCAAGATATAATTGCTGCTGTAAAATCAGGAGTAGCAGTTAATGTTACTATCAACCGACCGCCATTCTTTAACCAAACTGGACCTTTTGCTTATGTTACGCCTTTGAGCCAAGCGGATACTATGGGCTTTATAAGCGTAAGAATAGCAAATCCAACTCCTAATGCTCAAACAAATATAACTGCTACAGCAATTATTACAGACCCACAAGGGATAAAAACTTTACTGACTGCAACACTGCCAGTATTGCCAAGTTTGGCTGACAGTGCAGTTGTTTTTCCGGCTACTTACAAGCCTTCAAAAAAAGGGCTTCATAAAATCGAGTATTTGTCAAGTACATTTCCTAACGATACGTTAAGAACAGAGTTCAAAATAGGCGATTATACATTTGCATTAGATGGAGGCATCACTTCTAATGCAGGTATTGGACCTGCCGCAGCTACTTTTCAAACAGCCTTGTATCGTTATGATGCTGGCTCTTTATACAGAACAGGTACTACTGCGGGAGTTGCTGTCGGTGCTACTTTTGGTATAGCAAACATTAAAGATATTCCAGTAGGAGAAACTTTCCAAATTCGTGTGTACGATATGGACCCAACAGGTATTGGAAATATAGCTTTTTCCGCTACTAATTTAACTTATGATGGTTACACGTTAGAAGGTGGTATTGATTTAGTTACAACAAGTCAAGATACCGTAAATAATAAATTATTTAATGTAACCTTTGACCAACCGATTCCGCTCAAACCAAGAGGAGAGTATTTAGTGGTAGTCAAATATGATGGAGCCGTGAATGGCAGTACGGTTGCACCGTCTTTTTCTGCGGGTAAGACTTTAAGTTTCCCCTATACTAATTCGGAAACGCATATCGTAATTTTGGATAGGATGTATACGGGTTTTGCTGGAAGCTCCAACGCCATCGTGCGTATGAATATGCAAGGATTTGTGACTGCCAACGAGGAAGTGGTGAAAGCCGAAACCCTCAAAATGACCGTACAACCCAATCCAGCGACCAACTTCGTAGCGGTAAGCTATGAGTTGCAGACAGCTGGAAACGTAGAGCTTACTTTGTTCAACGTCAATGGTCAGGCAGTAAAGTCTTTGAAAGAGAGCAACCGCATGGACGCAGGTTTGCACACGGCATCTTTTGACGTGAGCGACTTGGCGAAAGGCGTTTATTTCGTAAAAATCAACAACAATAACAAAGTAGCAGTTAAGAAAGTAGTCGTTCAATAATTTTTTGAAAGATTTTTCTTTTTTGTTTTATAAAAAACTCCGCAACGCGACGCTTGTTCGCCGTTGCGGAGTTTTTTTTTTTGCAAAACTGTCAAGGAATTTGTAACTTTGCAATGGAAATAAATCCAACCAAATATGCCAACTACAACGCCCGTAACTTTGCAGAAAGAAGCTCAAAAGCAACTTTTAGACTTTTCTAACACCGAAAACGCCTTTTGTCACAAAAATGACCAAGAATTAAAAAAATCAGCTTGGCTTTTCAGAATGATGAACCACCCGTGGCTCGTCAAAGTCGGCTCTGCGCTCGGACTCAAAGCAGTAGAGTGGAACCTTCCTTTCGCTCGCCGAATAGTGAAAGCGACTATCTTTGAGCAATTTTGTGGCGGCTCTACGCTACTTGAGTGTTTGCCCGCTATCCAAAAGTTAAAAAATTTTAATACGTTTACCGTATTGGACTACGGAGCAGAAGGCAAGGAATCGGAAACCGACTTCAACCACACCATGAATGAAGCTATACGGGCGTTGGAGTTCGCTGCACGAGAAAAATCGGTCGCCATTGCCACCGTAAAAGTATCGGGAATGGGGCGTATGGAATTGCTCGAAAAAGTAAACACACAAGCACCGCTCACCGCCGACGAGCAAGAAGAATGCCAGCACATTGTGAAGCGATTGGACGCAGTTTGCTATGCGGCAGCCGAGCGCGGCGTAGGCGTTTATATTGACGCAGAGGAAAGTTGGATTCAAAATTCGATAGATGCGTTGGCGGATAAAATGATGGCGCGCTACAATAAAAAACAGATAGTTGTGTTCAATACGTTCCAGATGTATCGTCACGACCGATTGGATTTTTTGAAAAAATCCTATATAAAATGTCGGCAGGAAAATTATTTATTGGGTGCGAAGTTGGTGCGTGGAGCTTATATGCTCAAAGAAAAAAAACGCGCCGACGAATTGGGTTTGCCGTCGCCCATCAATCCGTCGAAAGCCGCCACCGACCAACACTATGACGATGCAGTCAGGTTTTGTGTAGAGAATCTCGAATATATTTCTTTCTGCAACGCCTCTCACAATGCGCAAAGCGCGCTGCTCCAAACCCAACTGCTTGCCCAAAAAGGGATAGCCGCCGACCACCCGCACCTTATGTTTTCGCAACTTTACGGCATGAGCGACAATCTGACTTTCAATTTGGCGGCGGCTGGCTACCGAGTCGGAAAGTATATGCCCTACGGCACGGTGCAAGAAGTGATACCTTATCTGATTCGGCGGGCGCAAGAAAATACCTCCGTCACAGGCGATATGAGTCGCGAATACAAACTTTTGGAAAAGGAAATGAAACGCCGCAAACTCTGATGGCAGCCGAAAAAAGTATCCGACAGCAGTACGTCGAGCACGGAGTAGAAAATTTTTACCGCGAGCAAGGCGCGAGCTATCGCAATCCACATCTTGCGCAATTAGAGCAGCTAATCGCCCAAAACCGACATCGGTTGGATTACAGCAATGTGTTGGATTTTTGCTGCGGCAGCGGCGAGATAAGTCTGATAATCAAGCAGTTGGGCTTTGAGGTCGGCATGGCTACCGACCCTTTTACGACCGAAGCGTACCATACCAATACCCAAAAAATTGCACTTCCTCTGTCGTTTGAAGATGTGATGAAAGGCGAGCTTTCGGGTAATTTTTCTTGTGTTATTTGTAGTTTTGCGCTCCATCTTTGTCCCCAAAACCAACTTTTTCCGCTCGTCTGGCAGTTGTTTGCTATGAGTCCGCACTTGGTCGTCCTCACGCCCCACAAGCGTCCAGCCCTCGAACTTTTTGATTCGGTGGAGTTGGCTTTTGAGGACTTTGCACTCACCCTGCGCGGAAAAAAAGTGTATCTAAAATGCTACCAACAAAAATTTCGGTAAGTATTTTTACAGAAATGTTTGCGAGCATCTGATATTGCAATCAACTGATTTGCAGTTAGTTGTGTGATTAAAAACCAATCACTCCTTAAATCTCTGTATTTTCGTCTGCCATTCCTTCGGTCAGTTCTTTAGAAATCGAGCCGCGCGTCATGCGGACAAAAGTTTTGGCATCTACTTGGAGCGTAATGATTTTTTCTTCGACTTTCGAGATAGTGCCGAACATTCCAGAAGCGGTCACTACGCGGCTGCCTTTGCTCAATCCCGCCTGAAAATCAAGTTGCTCTTTTTGTTTTTTCTGCTGCGGACGCACCATAAAAAAGTAAAAAACAACGATAATCAAAATCGGCAACACTAAATTGAAAACGCCTGCGCCGGGAGCTGCTTGTAAAAAAAGCGATTGATACATATTTTAATTTTAGACTACAAAAGTAGTAAAAATATTTTAGGAAAGAAGAAAAAACCAAGAGCCGTGAGAAATTTCTAAATTTTTTGAAAAGATTTGCATTTCTCTGTGGCAACTCATACACGCAAATAGAGCCAAGCCGATGCCGATAAATATTGAAGTTTTTTTCATGATTTTTTTATTAAAAGCCGCCACAGCCGCTCGGGCAGCTGTGGCGGATTGACTTTCTGATTATTAAGTTCTTACACTTAAATAAATGATATTTAATATTCAACATAATTCGTTGATTTTCAATAGTTTATGACGACTCAAAATTAAAAACTAAAAACTTATAACTGCTTAATATCAATGTCTATAATATTTTGACGTGGGGAAGATATTGACAAAATATTAATCAAGCAAATTTTTGAATAGCTAACCCTCGAAATAGTCTTGTATCGTTGGTCACAACGAATAATTATGAAATGTGACTGGACTTGCGCAACGTGGATAAATAACGCCTCCAAAAATAGAATGTCTTGTTTTCTTTACCCCAAATGTAAAACTTTACACATTATTAATATAAATAATTTTGTGTTATTTGTTTGTTGCCAAAAAAAGCGTACCTTTGCGCCCAAATTCAATAACGCATTAATTAATAATGACTCAGGTTAATCAAAATCTTCGGAACATCGCCATCATCGCCCACGTAGATCACGGGAAGACGACGCTGGTAGATAAAATGCTCCTCGCCGGAAAATTGTTTAAAGAACACGAACTTCCGGGCGAACTTATCCTCGACAACAACGACCTCGAAAGAGAGCGCGGAATTACTATCCTCGCAAAAAACGTTTCAGTCACCTACAAAGGCACTAAAATAAACACCATCGACACCCCCGGTCACAGCGACTTCGGCGGTGAGGTAGAGCGCGTCCTCAATATGGCGGACGGCGTGCTGCTGCTCGTAGATGCTTTCGAGGGTCCGATGCCACAGACTCGCTTCGTACTCCAAAAAGCCATCGAGCTGGGACTCAAACCCATCGTGGTCATCAATAAAGTAGATAAAGAAAATTGCGACCCCGAACACGTCCACGAACTGGTCTTTGACCTCATGTTCACGCTCGACGCTACGGAGGAGCAACTCGACTTTCCGGTTATCTACGGCTCCGCCAAGCAAGGCTGGATGAGCAAGGATTGGAAAGTAAAAACAGACGATATTACAGCTATTTTTGATGCCATCATCGAGCATATTCCTGCGCCAAAAGTCGCCACCGAAGGCACGCCGCAGATGCTCATTACGTCGTTGGATTATTCCAATTACATCGGTCGTATTGCGGTCGGACGTGTCCAGCGCGGCACTCTGAAAGCGGGAATGCCCGTTTCGCTTTGCAAAAAAGACAATGTGATTACGAAAGGAAGAATCAAAGAATTGTACATTTTTGAAGGTTTTGGAAAAATAAAAGTGGACGAAGTAAGTGCTGGCGAAATTTGTGCGGTAGTCGGAGTGGAAGGTTTTGAAATCGGCGACACTATCGCCGACTTCGAAAATCCGGAGGCAATGGCGACCATCGCCATTGACGAGCCGACGATGAGTATGGCTTTCACTATCAACGATTCGCCGTTTTTTGGCAAAGAAGGAAAGTTTGTGACTTCCAGACACGTCCGCGACCGCTTGGAAAAAGAATTGGAAAAAAATCTCGCCTTGCGCGTAGAGCAAACCGACTCCGCCGATACGTTCAAAGTATTCGGTCGTGGCGTTTTGCACCTTTCTGTCCTTATCGAAACGATGCGCCGCGAAGGTTACGAATTACAAATCGGTCAGCCACAAGTAATTTACAAACAAATAGACGGCAAACGCTGCGAGCCGATAGAAGAAATGACGATTGACTTGCCCGACAATGTGAGCGGAAAAGCTATCGAAATGGCGACGCGTCGCAAGGGAATGATGTTGGCGATGGACCCGAAAGGCGACCGCCAAATTCTAAAATTTGAGATTCCGTCGCGCGGGATTATCGGTTTGAGAAGTGCTTTGATGACCGCCACGGCGGGCGAAGCCGTGATGACGCACCGCTACAAGGAATACCAAACGCACAAAGGCGAGATTCCGGGCAGACAAAACGGCTCTTTGATTTGCAAAGAAACGGGTCAGGCGATTCCTTACAGTATCAACAACTTGCAGGACAGAGGCACGTTTTTTGTGGAAGCGGGCGACGACATTTACGAAGGTCAAGTAATCGGGGAAAACAATCGCCCAGGCGATTTGGTCGTGAACGTGACGCTCAAAAAGCAGCTCACCAATATGCGTGCCAGTGGCTCGGACGATAAAGTGCGGCTGATTCCGCCTGTCAAATTCACGCTCGAAGAAGCATTGGAATATATTCAAGGCGACGAGTATGTGGAGGTCACGCCAAAATCAATCCGTATCCGAAAGATATTTTTGAAAGAACACGAGCGTAAGAAGTCCAGCAACGCTATCAATAATTAGAAGTGCATAAAAATAAGTAATTTATTTTTATACATTTTTTGGCTAAAAAAAGCAGTCGCAAACGAAATTTTGTGACTGCTTTTTTTTGTTCTTTTCTTTTGGTAAAAAATAAAAAAAATAAAAAATGATTTGGAAACAAGAATTTACGCTCGAAGGTCTGAACGGTTCGAGTGACAATGCGATGGCGCAGTTTGTGGGCATCGAATTTGTGGAAGCTGGCGACGACTTTCTGGTAGCCAGAATGCCCGTGACCGAAAAAACGGTACAACCCATGCGAATCCTGCACGGCGGAGCGTCCGTTGTGTTGGCGGAAACGCTGGGAAGTGTTGCGTCTATTTTGTGCTTGGAGGATTTGACCAAACAAACTGCCGTAGGTCTTGAAATAAACGCCAATCACATTCGGTCTGTACGCGAAGGCGGTTATGTGTTGGGTACGGTGCGCCCGCTTCATGTGGGTCGGACGACTCACATTTGGAACATCGAAATCCGAAATCCCGAAGGAAAACTTACTTGCACGAGCCGCATCACAGTCGCCATCGTGCCAAGAAATGTCGGATAAGTATTGTTTTTTTTGATAAATAATAACCATTTGACTTCTTTATGCTATGAAAATATTTTGCATCGGGCGCAACTACGCCGACCACGTCAAGGAACTTAAAAACGAGCTGCCCACAGAGCCGCTGATTTTTATGAAGCCGCCGACCGCTTTGCTGCTCGACGGAAAAGCCTTTTATTATCCAGATTTTACGCAGGATTTGCACCACGAAATCGAAATAGTCCTTCGCATCTCGAAGGCGGGCAAGCACATTGAGCCGCAGTTTGCGTACAAATATTTCGATGCGCTTGCGCTCGGAATTGATTTTACGGCGAGAGATTTGCAAGAAAAACTCAAAAATAAAGGCAACCCTTGGGAAATCGCCAAAGGCTTCGATGGCTCGGCAGTGTTAGGAAAATTTTTGCCCCTGTCTGAATTTGAGGACTTGCAAAACATTGATTTTCAACTGACTAAAAATAAAATAACCGTCCAGCACGGCAATACGTCCGACCTAATTTTTCATTTCGACGTACTTATTTCGCACATCTCAAAATATTTTACGCTCCAACAGGGCGATATTATCTACACAGGCACGCCCGCCGGCGTAGGCGCAGTACAAATCGGCGACCGCTTGGAAGGCTTCATCGGCGAAAAACTACTTTTGGAATGTGAGATAAAGTGAGAAAATGGTGTAAGGAATGACTTACAGCCTCTATCTATCCAAAATTCTTACCCAACTTTAACGTTTTGATAAGAAAATACTTTTTTTTGATAGTGCATAAAACCCAAACAATTCTTATTTTTGCACCGAATTTAAAATAAATTATAATTTTCAAAACCATTTTATGCCATACCTCTTTACGTCCGAATCCGTTTCCGAAGGACATCCGGACAAAGTTGCTGACCAAATCAGCGATGCAATTTTAGATGCGATGCTCGTTAGCGACCCCAATTCTCGCGTAGCTTGCGAAACTTTAGTCACTACTGGTCAGGTCGTGGTGGCAGGCGAAGTCACTACCAAGTCTTATATAGATATTCAAGAAGTTGTCCGCGAAGCGATTCGCAAAATCGGCTACACCAAGTCCGATTATATGTTCGAAGCCAACTCTTGCGGCATTTTAGTCGCCCTACACTCCCAATCGCCCGACATTGCGCAGGGCGTAAACGAAAGTGTCGATAAGGAACAAGGCGCGGGCGACCAAGGCATGATGTTCGGCTACGCCACCAACGAAACCGAAAGCTATATGCCGCTTCCGTTGGAACTGTCCCATATTTTGCTCCGCGAACTGGCGGCTATCCGCAAAGAAGGTACGCAAATGACCTATTTGCGCCCCGATGCAAAGAGCCAAGTCACCGTCGAATACGATGACAACGACCGCCCGATGGGCATCGAAACCATCGTTATCTCTACCCAACACGATGATTTTGCAGACGAAATCCCGATGCGCAAGCAGATTGAAGGCGATGTACGGACGATTTTATTTCCACGCATCA
The DNA here is from genome assembly GCA_043767025.1 of Saprospiraceae bacterium. Taxonomy (GTDB): domain Bacteria; phylum Bacteroidota; class Bacteroidia; order Chitinophagales; family Saprospiraceae; genus JAYUHK01. The sequence goes on from JAYUHK010000089.1 coordinate 25,301, forward strand.
AAGCACAAATACCTGCCAATATCGCAAAAATGTTCGATGGCGACTTCAAACTTCACGTCAATCCGACTGGAAAATTTGTCATCGGCGGTCCGCACGGCGACACAGGACTCACAGGGCGCAAAATTATCGTAGATACTTATGGCGGAAAAGGCGCGCACGGCGGCGGTGCTTTCAGTGGCAAAGACTCGTCCAAAGTAGATAGAAGTGCGGCTTATGCGACTCGACACATTGCAAAAAATTTGGTTGCCGCAGGTTTGGCAGACCAATGTTTGGTACAAGTCGCCTACGCAATCGGCATTGCGCAGCCCGTCGGATTGTACGTCAATACGTATGGTTCTTGCAAAAAAGCAGGATTGAGCGACGGCGCAATCGCTATCAAACTGAACGAACTGTTCGATATGCGACCGGCGGTTATCGTAGAGCGTTTTGGGTTGAAAAATCCAATTTTTTCTGAAACCGCCTCTTACGGTCACATGGGACGGACTCCGGGTGTCAAAACAGTCGGCGACCGCCAAGTAGAGACCTTCACTTGGGAAAAGTTAGACTGCGTAGAAGCTATAAAAGCAGCTTTTGGGGTGTAAATTTTTCTAAATATTCATCAAAAACGGCTACACGGAGTTTGCTCGCGTAGCCGTTTTTTTTTTAATTTGAAAAATATAATTGACTGCCGAATGTTAGTATTTTATCTAAAATAAACTACTTATTTTTTCTGCTAAATTACAAACAATCACTGCGTTATTTTTTCGTTTAAATGCCCTGCGTTGCGCCTCAAAAATGCCTTGTTATTGTTTGAATTGATTGGAAAAAAATTGAGTACCTTGTTTTTTCCTCATTCCTTGTTCCATTGGCGGAGCTAAATATTTTGTTGGTTTTGTGTTAGATTTTTTTTGCGCGCAACTAAACTAAATCATTAGACCAACTTCAAATTAAACCCCTTTTAGTTGGAGTAGTCTAAAAGACCTCATTCAAAATAAACTACCCATTTTTTCTATTAAATTGAGTATTTTTTTCATTCCAAAAGAAATATAACTAACAAATAAATGAAACAAATTTATACTTTCGCTTTGATGCTGTTAATAAATACAGCATTTGCTCAATTAACTCCAGAAATTACTTCTTGGAAAATCAACACAACAGGTGCAGTCGGTTTTGCTGGGATTTTGACTAATGTGCAACAAGTACAATACTCAACCAATAATGTCTATGTGAGTGCTACTTGCATTCCCAACTATACGATTGGTCCTTGGACGGCAAATCCCAATACACCAATCAATAAAAATTTTGTATTTAAAATCACCCGAAACCCAATCCCAAACACGGGAGTTTCAACCAATACGCCGTTGGGTCATATTGGTGTTTGGAGCAACGGTGTAAGTATTTTTAATCCGAAAGATGGTATGAGTTACAACAATGCAGGCGTGTGGAATAGAGATGCTTTGTACTACGAAGGCATCAGTTTCGATGACTGTTTAGGGCATCCAAGCGGGCAGGGAGAATACCACCATCATGTAAATCCAACTTGTCTGTACGACGATACAGATAGTTTAAATCATTCACCAATTATCGGTTTTGCGTTTGACGGATTTCCTATTTATGGTGCTTATGGCTACACCAACGCCAATGGAACTGGTGCAATAAAAAGAATGAAAAGTAGTTTTGTATTGAATACAGCAACAACGAGAATAAATGGTCCTGCCGTAAATGCAACTTACCCTCTGGGGGCATACATAGAAGATAGGTCATTTGTGAACGGCGCGGGAGATTTGGATATTCACAACGGGAGATTTTGTGTGACACCTGACTATCCTAACGGAATTTATGCTTATTTCGTAACCATCAATGCAAATTTGTACCCTGTTTATCCGTATGTAATTGGACCTACTTACTACGGAACGGTGCAAGCAGGAAATACGGGTCCGAACAGCGGACACAACACAATTACAGAAACTGTGACGACTTATACACCAAGCACTTCGGGCATCTCTAATGTAGATAAGAAGATAGAATTCGAGTATTATCCAAACCCTACAAAGGAGAGTTTGACAATATTTGTGGCACCCAGTGAAAACAATAATTTGGAGGGACACTTATTAAATGAACTGGGAGAAATAATTTTAACGAAAGAAAATATTCAACCAGCAGTTCCATATACTTTTGATTTAGCGAATCTATCCAATGGAATTTACTATTTGAAGTTATCTGGAGGAACGAAATCTATAACACAAAAAATAATTCTGACTAAATAAATGACCAACACGCAACAAAGGTTTTAGAAGAATGAAGATGAAATGCCAAATCAAACATTGGGGATTATAACTCCGAACCGTTGCCGTGAACCGAGCCAGAATAAGGAAAGCCTCTAAAATAAATGCTATTCGCAATGTCATACAAATCGTTGCTTCTAAATAAAAATTAAAAACTATTTTATAACACATTAAATAATGACTTCTTCGATGAAAAAAATATTTTTACTTGGCGTATTTCTATTTGCTGCCAACACTATTTCGGTTTTTGCGCAAAGTAAGGTTAATTGGATGAGCATCGAAACTGCAATGCAGAAGAATAAGACCGAAAAGCGCAAGATTTTTGTTGATGTTTTTACAGAATGGTGCGGCTGGTGCAAGCGCATGGACGCGGCGACTTTTCAGCAGCCCGAAATCGCAGCTTACCTCAACGCCAACTACTATCCAGTGAAGCTCGATGCCGAGCAACGGGCGGAAATTATTTTTAAAGATAAAAAATATCAATACGTTGCGCAGGGCAATCGTGGCTATCACGCATTCGCCGCCGAGCTGCTCAAAGGTCAAATGAGCTATCCGACAGTCGTATTCATGGACGAGGAGTTGAACGTGATTCAGCCGCTTCCGGGCTATCAAGCACCGACTGATTTCGAGCCGATTATGAAGTATTTTGGGGGTAATTTTTATAAAAGTATGCCTTGGCAAAAATATCAAGAAAGCTATAAAAAATAATATTTTCAATATTTTATATCAAAAAAAAATATTTTTACGGAATTATTTATGGTTCTATGATATTCTGATAACTGCTTTGTAATTACTTGCGCGACTAAAAACTAATCATTAGAAACTAAAAACTACTCAATGGATTTTACTGCTTTTTTGTTGCTATTTGTTGCCAATTTAGCCTTTGCCCAACCCGATTATGGACGATTGGACGCGTTGCTCGCCAACCATGTGACGGCGACTGGAAAAGTCAATTATAAGGCACTAAAAACTACCAATCGCGCTGATTTGGACGCAGTCGTAGCAGATTTGATCGCTCGACCGATAGAAAAAAACTGGAGCAAAAATGAGCAGCTTGCCTATTGGATAAATATTTATAACGTATTCACTATCAAACTTTTAACGGATAATTATCCGGTTTCGAGCATCACGAAGTTGGACAAGGGAAAGCCTTGGGACGTGAAGCGAATCAAGATTGGAGCGCAAGTTTATTCGCTCAATCAAATCGAAAACGAAATTATACGCCCAACTTTTAAAGATGCGCGAGTTCATTTCGCGCTCAACTGCGGTGCGAAATCCTGTCCGCCACTTTGGAACAAGGCTTTTACGGCATCAAACGTAACGGAGATTTTGGAGGAGCGGACGAAAAAATTTGTTCAGTCCAAGAGCAACCAGATTGCTAAAAATAGTTTGAAAATTTCTAAAATTTTTGATTGGTACAAAGCCGATTTTGGTGATGCTCCGCAATTTTTATCAAAATATTCGGGTCAAAAAATTGAAAAAAACGCCAAAATTGAGTATCAAGATTACGATTGGAGTTTGAATGAATAAGAAGTGGAAGAAAATTCGCAGCTAAAAAAAAATTCCCTCATCAGAGTCATCTGAAAGAGGGATTTTTTTTAGCGATTATATCGCTCAATCATAGGATTACAAAACTCGGAAGCCTCCGAGAGCAATATGTCAGAATATAAAATGTTCTTACCAGAGATTGGCAAGATAAAAGTAAAGAAAAGTTCCTCCACCCAAAAAACACGACACACTGAAAGGTGGAGGAACACTAATTGGATTACAACTTGAATGTTCGGAGTAAGTCGTTTTATTCGCTGAATATTATACATAGACAGGAAAATATAATTGCAAAAAATACAATTCAAAGAAAATATCTTCCATTTCAGGAAGCAAGATTTGGGAACGATAACTCAAGCACCATCGAAGACGTGGCGGCGTTGAGGTAATAGAGTGGATTTAAAGAAAACGCAACAAACTCAACAATACGATTGGTCTGCTGCGACAAAGGTAATATATAAAACTATTCCTACAAATATTTTTACACTTTTTTTTCGGGGTGAAAAATAATTGTAGCACTTTCAAACGAAGCGGTCGCAGACGTTTGAAAGTGCTGGCTAAATTTATTAGAAAAAATTATTTTAACAATTTTTTAACTTTTTATTTTCTGCTATCTGGTTTATCTTCTGTTGGTATTGGCGCGCAAAGAAGTGGCAGCAAGCTATCCACCCAATTGACTGCCAAAGTTTCTTTTACTCGCGTTAAGTCGGAGCAAGCCTCTGCTTTTTTGCCTTGATTCATGTAAATATTTCCTCTCAAATACAAATATTCACAGTTATTGGGTTGCAAACGGATAGCGTCGGATATTTTTGACAAAGACTCGTCTAATTTTTGTTCGTTGTAAAGGTTAGTTGCATCGTCAGCAAATTTAACAGATTTTTCAAAATTTGATAGATTTGTGACACAGCTTCCGCTCTTTGGTCTGAACGAAATACGCAACGGAAGCGAAGAATTTACAGCTTTTCCTTTGTAGGTTGCTGCCGTCCATTTGCCTGCCGAACCCATCGCAGTTCTGATGGCTTCGAACTGAAAATCCATACCCAAGCTATTAAAATCGAAAGTTTCTAATATTTCGACTTCGCCCGTGCGGCGCACCATTATCGTAGCCTGAATCACTCCTGCTTGGCAGCTGTCCTTGTATTCTTCTGGAAAATTTGTGTTTTCTGTGACATACTTAATTAAGGCTTCGTCGCCGCCTTGAAAGGTCAAAGGCGTATCGAACTGTGTCCAAATGGTGTCATTTTGCTCCGTAATCACGAATGCCTGCGGCTCTTCGAGCTTGAATTTGACGGGCATTGTCATCGCTACCCGCACTGATTCGCCTTTTATTTTGCCGGGAGACCATTTAAAATCCACTTCATTCATCGAATTGAGGACTCGCAGAGCCTCTTCTCCGCAGCCAGCACCCGGATTTTTAGCGATAGTAGCTTCGCCAATTGAGCCGTCCCGCTCTACGACAAATCGTATAACTGCCTGACCCTCAACTCCTTTCTCACGCGCTTCGTCTGGATATTGGATACTTCGATACATATAATCCAACAGATACTGTTGGGTGCAACTATCCTTTTGCATATTGGTGCCGCCAATTTCTTCGCAACCCGGAAATTTTGGCATTTGCTCTACAATGGTGTAGATTTTCATGGTATCAATTTTTGCATCTTGGGCAAATATAGAAGTCACAAAAAATAAAATAAAAAATAAAAAAGCGATTAATTTTTGCATAATGTTTGTTCTGTAATAAAAATAATTGTGTAAAAATACGACTTTGTACTTAAACGTCGTGCATTACAAAATAGATATTTTTAATTGTAATAAAATAATGGATAAGGATTAATATATTTTTTAAAAAAAAATTAACATTCAAAAATAACTCAATATTTATAGTGGAATATTTTCGCATTTCCGATATTTTTGACGGTAACAATGTATAAATCATCAAATTTTTGTGCAGGAATTTCCGTATAGTTTTTAGTCCCTGAAAGGTAATTAAGCAACTCGGGGACGGTATTGGAATGACCGACGACGAGCAGAAAATGACCTTTTTCTGTCCGTAAGATTTCGTTCAGTACCATCGGCTGGCGGTCTGGCGCGTAAGTTTCAATCGGAATGCCACCTTGCATATTTCGTGCGGGGTCGGCGGTAGCGATAGTTCTTAAAGTGTTGGTAGTCAATGTTTTAGATAGCTTTATTGGTCGTAAAAGTTCTCCTAAATGCACGGCTCTCGCAGTTCCCGTCGGACTCAAATCGGGGTTGGAGTTTCCCTCTTCGATTAACTTTTCGGCGTGGCGTACCACAAAAAGCGTTATCATATCGGGCTGTCCAAAACCAAAAATTTTCTCTACTCCGCCGACTTCATTTTTCACATTTCCGTCGCTCGAGATAGCCGATATTTTGTAAATAGTTGAGTTTTTTGTGGCACAGTTGGCACACAAAAAGCAAATGATTGATAATTTGAAAAATAAAAGACTATTTTTTATCACTTTTTTTAATTTTTGGCGGCTTGACGGGTGCCGAATAAAGCGTACAAATCGGACATTTTTCAACATTGTGGCTGCGCGCTGGACAATATTCTCTGCCAAAAAAAATAATTTGAAGGTGCAATTTATTCCAAAGATTTTCTGGAAAAATTCTTTTCAAATCTACTTCTGTGACCGTCACATTTTTGCCCGAACTCAATCCCCAACGGGTTGCCAAGCGAAAAATATGAGTATCCACTGGAAATGCAGGAAAACCAAATGATTGTGACATAACAACAGAAGCAGTTTTGTGTCCAACTCCCGGAAGTTTTTCTAATTCTTCAAAGCTCGGCGGCACTTCTCCATCGAATTTTTCAATCAAAATATGGGACAAATCATAAATTGCTTGCGATTTTTTGGGCGATAATCCGCAAGGACGGATAATTGATCGAATTTCTTCGACTGATTTTTTGACCATATCGAAGGGATTGTCCGCATTTGCAAACAAAAATGGTGTCACTTTATTCACTCTTTCGTCCGTACATTGAGCAGAAAGCAACACAGCTACGAGCAATGTATAAGGATTTTTGTGGTCGAGCGGAATCAACGTTTCAGGATAAAGTTGCTCCAATATCTCAACTATATGGTTCGCTTTTTGCCGCATATTGGGAGAAACACGTTTTGCTTTTGGAGCTATTTTTTTATCTTTTTCCATATCATAATTATTTGTGAGTAGTTTTAGTTTTTAGTTTTTAATTTTGAGTCGTCATAAAATATTGAAAATCAACGAATTATGTCGAATATTAAATGTCATCTATTTAAGCGTAAGAACTTAAATATATTAGTTGTAGAATATTAATCCAATTTTTGTAAAAAATTAATCACATCAATTCCGTCGGGATAGTCCGCCAAAGTAGGTTTTTGTGTCTTGCCGAAACCCATAGTCGAAAAATCCTCCAGCGCATTTTTTGAAACTACGCATTGTATCTCGTGGCGCACAGAATTTAATTTTTTACTCAATTCAACCATGTCACTGTAATACTCAAAATTCAAATTTGCGATTCGAGAGTTCAGGCTCTCGTTTTCGGTCATCAGAATACAGCCGTTGGCTTCGTATTTTGTCCGATTCAGAATATACAAAGCATAATTATAGTCAAAATTATTTTTGTATTTAGAGTTCATTATCAGGTAGTTAAACTCGTGCAACGCCTCCAAAAGCGGCTGAAAATCATAGCCTTTGGGAAGATAAATCTTCGACACGTTGCGGCAACCCAAACCAAAATATTGAAAAATGTCAGCTCCTAATTGAGCAAATTCCTTTTTGGTTTCGCTGCCGTCCAATATGGCGATGCTGTTCCTATTTTTTCTAATAATATTTGGATATTTTCCGAAGTAAGATTCAAAATATCGAGCCGTATTATTGCTTCCAGTAGCGATGACCGCCTCAAAATCTTTGAGAATATTTACAAATTCTATGTATTTTGTGACATTTGGATTCCAAGTTTGCATCATTTTTACCAAATGCGGAAACATAAATTTGTCTTTGTCGGAGAGTTTTATTTGGGCGCGGTGTCCTGTCACAAACACGCAAAGCCAGTCTTGAAAACCTACCAACGGGATATTTCCAGCCATCACCAAGCCGACGGTTTTAGGATTTTTGGGTTCAGAAATTTGATAACTTTCGAGCCAATTTACCAATTTTTTTTCGTCTAAAAACTGGTTTGCGATAGATTGTAAAGCTGACTTTTGGTTTTCTATGCTGAACCATGCGTTGTGAAACTCCGATTGTTTCATAACTGCATATAAAAATTCATCGTCTATTTTATTCAAATATATGCCTAATTGTGACAAAATATTTATTCTTTCACGAATATTCATTTTTTTTAATTTTATTCTCTTAATTGTAGTTTGACACCGAAGCGAAATGTTTCCTCAAATTGTGGCTGGCGATATGTTTGGTAATAAGTGCCTTTCAGAAAATATTGGCTGCAACCTTCCCACTTGAAAAAAAATCTCCAGTTCTGAATTTTAGCACTCACGAAAACATCGGTGGCTGGATAAAACATAATTGCCCTTTTATTTTGGAGGTAAAATTGTCCCACCAAAGGCTGATAAGCATCGGCAAAATAGGTGCTGTTGAGGCGTACATCTACGCCAAAACGCAGCAGCATAGCGCGTTTGAAGAGTCGCCGCTCAATATAAAGACTGTGCTTGCTCCATATTTCGGGCAATCGAAGCACTTGTTTTTGTGTATTAGTTTGGAATGCAATTATATTATCGAGGTGAAGTACTCCTAACTTAAAATCTTGTTTGAGCAATAATTGGGCGATGCTAATGGGTGCGCCAGACTGCCGAGCATACGCAATGGTGTCGTAATAAATAAAATTATTGAGCAAATGATACTGTCCAGAAATAGAAAATCGAAGTCTTGGAATATCAAAAGTAGCCATTAAATTGGTCTGAATAGTTCGGTCGAAATCGTTATTCCATACTTTTTGGGCTGTCACAAAAATAGTATTTTGTATCAAAGAAGGAGCGTATCGTTGGTGCATTAATTGGAGCAATAAAAAGCCCATTTTGGGATAAGTAAGCTGCAAATTTCCGCGCCCCGAGTAGTCGGTAGCGTTTGCACCCAAGAGCTGATAGTTGGCTTCTGCGTCGAATTTAAAGAACGGATTGGGCGCAAAATTCCATTTGGCAAAAAGCGAAAAATTCTGTCGAGTTTCGGTGTTTGGTTCTTGCAAAATCCGAAAATAACGGTGTCGTATTCCTATCTCTAAAATGTCGTTTATGCTGCTGTTTTGGCTGTCTTTTTGAGTTAATTTATAAGTGCTGACGGCGAAGGAATTTTCAATACTTTTTATTCCAATAAAATGCCGTAATCCTCTGTCATCTACTCGAAAATTTTGATAAAAATTACTGTCTGGCAGCGTGTTACTAAACTTATAACTGCCCTCCGAATAAGAGAGAAAATGCGACAAAGTATAATTTCGTTGAGTCGCAGAAGTGGAGTCCGTTTGACTTCTCAACTGGTAAGAATGGCGCAAAGAAATTTCTTTTTTTGCGTGCCGTGTGACAGCCAAAGAGTTTTTAATTTGCACTGGAATTGAAATTGGCGTAGCAAAAAGACCGCCGCCCACCAAACTATCCACTGCGACTCCGCCGTTGTCTATTTGTTGTGTCACATTATTCGAGAAAATAATAAAAGATGTGTAGCGATTATTAGCCGTGTGATACCACAAGCCAATGTTCATCGCAGTGTTGAATGTCCTTTGATTTTGATATTGCCCTGCCTGATTGATGCGAAAAAAATCCATCGAAATATTAATATTATTGGCAAAATTACGGGCTAATTTGGCAGCAAAATTTGAAAGACTTTTCGAGTTTCCTTGCGAATAATAGGCTTCCGAAAACGCTTTGTCTAAATTATAAAATGGTAAATCTGTGACATTCTTTTTATAAACATCAAACTGGTGAAAACCTACGTCAAACCCGTCGCGCTCGATGGGCTGCCAGACCAAAGGGCGAGCCGCTGAACCCAAATTGCCGAGATGTCCGAAATCAAAATCGCGCTTTCGGGTAGGGTCGTATTGCTGAAAATAACCGTCCAAAAGAGTATCCCGAAACGGTAAAAGTTGGTTGGGACGGTCGGAAAAAAAATAAAAAATCTTGGTCGTGTCAATTTCTTCCTCCAACAACGGATTGTCTACGCTGGCACTCGATGTCGAGGCAGTCCCCGAGCCAACGCCCGGCGGCGGACCTTGTGCTTTCAGAAGGCTCAAGCAACAAAAATTAAAAATAATGAGGTATAGAATATTGTTTTTCAACTGCACGCAACTTGTTTTTGCCCAAAATAAGACTGCAAAGCTAATAATTTTTGTGGTTATTATTATTTGAAGTAGCTTTGAGCTTTATTTTTCCCGATTTGGGTTTTTTATTTTCTTTAAATATCATTAGTTTATGTTTCATAATTGGCTCAAACCTGTTAGTAGCGAAGATTTTGATTATATACAATACACTGATTATCAGATTGGTAGCCATATTTTTGCGCAAAGTGATGCGTTGCTCGAAGAGCGTCAGGTAGTTTTGATTGGTGTCGGTGCTGAAAGTGCCAACCACGTCCGCCGTGCTTTGTATCGTCTTGCAATGCCTTCTAAAAAATTAAATTTTGCCGACTTGGGCAATGTGCGAAATGAAAATCCCGATTTCGTTATTCAGCTCCTCAAAGAATTATTAAACGGAAAACTATATCCGATTATTATTGGGAACATGACGACTTATATGGCGACGCAATATCAGGCGCATTTGCAGCTAAAATCGAACACCGATTGGGCAATTATTGACGAGCGGATTCGTTTTTCGATGGATTTGAACGATGCCGACGAGGAACTCAGCGTGTTGAATATCGTGGCTCCCGGCAGCAGCCTCAACGTGTTGGGTTATCAGAATTATTTTACTTCGCCGACCGTCCTCGAGTGCTTTGAAAACCAGAGTTTTGAGGCGATTCGGATAGGAAAAATTCGGGAAAATATTGAGCTGGCGGAACCCATTTTGCGCGATGCAAACCTGTTGAGCGTGCATCTTTCAGCCATGCGATTTTCGGAAGCGTCGGCGGTTTTGCACGCCTCTCCGAGTGGTTTTTTGACGGAAGAAATCTGTCAATTATGTCGATACGCCGGCATGAGCGACCGAGTGCAGTCGGCTGGTTTTTATGGTTATCTGCACGAATTTGACCGTCAGGGACAGTCTTCTCAGGTGGTGGCGCAGATGATTTGGTACTTTTTGGACGGTTTTGCGAATCGGAAGGGCGATTTTCCTATTTCGAATCTCGGTCTGATGGAATTTTTAGTCCATGTAGAAGATTATGACCACACGTTGAGGTTCTGGAAAAGCACCAAGTCGGGTCGCTGGTGGTTCGAGATTACGGTCGAGGGCAGCGACTTGCCACGATTTATTTCTTGTACTTACAGCGACTATCAGGTAGCGTTGCAGGGCGAACTGCCAGAAAGATTGTTCAAGGCGTGGAAAAAATATGGATAAAATATCAAATAAATTGTTTTAAATATTATTTATAATTATTATTTTTCTATGTCACAAAGATTCTTAAAATAACTATTTATTTTAAGTTCCTAAACTTAAATAGATGACATTTAATATTCGACATAATTTGTTGATTTTCAATAGTTTATGATGACTAAAAACTAAAAACTAAAAACTATCTCACGTTACGCAAAAAAATTTCTTATTGAAAATTTCAAATAGTATTTTACTCAAAGTGACTGTATTTTCAGACGTGCCTTGTAGAAATTCAAGTTTTTGCAAAAATATCGTCTGGC
>JAYUHK010000090.1:0-4045 GCA_043767025.1 Saprospiraceae bacterium
TTTAAGCAAAAACTTTAGAATTTCTACAGAGCACTTGATTTTTTTGGTTACTTTTTTTATCAAGAAAAAAAGTGACAAAAACCAAGTAAATAGCTACAAGGCTAAATTCAAAAGAGTCAATTTAAAATCCTTGCGTAACATGACTCATTACCTTATTTTCTCTTCATTCCTAATCAATATTTTTTTAAAATTTGGAAAATAAAATTTTTCCATTACCTTTGCAGAGTGAACGCTCACTAACATTCAAAAAATGACCAAAGATATTTCGGTAAGGCAGCAAGAAATCATTGAAGCATCAGGAAAAATACTGATGGATAAAGGTATTAAAGGGCTGACTACTAAGAATTTGGCTTTGGAAATGAATTTTTCGGAAAGTGCCATTTATCGGCATTTTAGTAACAAAGAAGATATTATCATCTTGCTTTTTAAGGCTCTGGCACAAAATATTGAGTTGCGAATGAACGAAATATTGAGGACAAATATACCAGCAACTGCAAAATTAGAAGCCATGTTTACGAGTCATTGGGTGTATTTTACCAAAAATCCGCATTTTATTGTGGCAATACTTCCAGAGGATTTATTTTTTGAAACCAATAAAATCCAAACGGAATTAATGCAAATTATTACTATCAAAACAAGAGTCATCACGCAAATATTGGAGGAGGGCAAAGTCCAAAATGAGTTTAGAAAAGACATCGAAACCCGAGATTTGTTGCAGGTAATTATCGGCTGTTTTAGAATGCAGATGCTGCAATGGCGGTTTTCGGGTTTTACTTTTGACCTACAAACGGCAGGAAATAAGATGAGCCAAACAATTATTAAATTGATTAAAACAAACGACTAAAAAAAATTTGAGCGCAAAGTTAGTAAATATTCACAAACTTACGGAACCGCGAATTTGAGTAGTTTTTAGTGTTGAGTTTTTAGTTACATAATTAATTGGCTGTCAATTAGTTACAATATTATGAAACACAAGTAATTCTTTGCAAATACTTACAATCAAATCAAATCTATTGTCCGAAAGGGAATAATGATAAAAACTAAAACTAAAATGATGACAAAATTCGTTCAACTTAAAACTAAACACTCAAAAACTAAATATTTAGCACTATTCACAGTTGCTTTGTTACTTTTTTCGTGCAAGAAAATACCAGAAACCCAACCCGTTGTGCAAGACATCAAGGAATTGGTGTTTGCGTCGGGTACTTTGGAATGGAAAAATGGCTATAATCTGACGGCACAAACCGACGGCGTATTGTCTAATATCAGTTTTGAGGTGGGCAACAAAGTGAGTAAAGGGGCGATTTTGGCGAAAATTGACAACAGTGGAAACTTGGTAAACACCGAAACAGCACAAGCACAATTAGCCATTAGCAAAGAAAATCTGACCGATAATTCGCCCGTTTTGCAGCAATTACAACAAAATATCAACTTTGCCGAAACGAAATATAAGCAAGACAAAACACAAGCGGAACGTTATTTGAGGCTGTTTAATAGTCAAAGTGTAGCAAAAGTTGAGTATGAAAACTACCAACTTGCCGCCGAAAACTCGCTGAGTAATTGGAACGCTTTGAAGAAACAATATGGTGTATTGCAACAACAAGCGAAGCAAAGTTATATCAATATTGAAAGTCAGTTAAAGAATAATATGGTTTCGCAACGCTATAACAGTGTTGTAGTGCCGCAGAACGGAACGGTGATTAAAAAGTTGAAAACCAACGGTGATTTTGTTCGCAAAGGCGACATCATAGCGACGGTTGCCGATGCCGATAAAATAGAATTGGAACTGAATGTAGACGAAAAAAGTATTGGAAAAATAAAAGTGGGGCAGACTGTTTTTGTGAAACTCAACACCAACGAAAGCAAAACCTACAACGCCAAAATAACCGAAATCGTGGTGGCTTTTGACGATAGAAGTCAGTCGTTTATTTGCAAAGCCACTTTTGACGAACCCATTAGTACGGCATTGTATGGAACGCAGTTGGAAGCCAATATTTTTATTGGTGAAAAGAAAAACGCTTTGCTGATTCCGAGAAATTTGATGGGCTACGGCAACAAAGTAAATGTGAAAGGCAAAGACCAAAACATGATTCTAAAAACAGGTATTGTGTCGTCCGAATACGTGGAAGTGTTGGAAGGCATTACGAAAGATGATATTCTTTTACCCTTAAAACCCTAACGCCATGAACATCAATACCGACATTGCGAAAACGTACATCTTTTCCAGCAAAAAACTCACTTTTGTCGCTGCTTTGGGCGTGCTTTTGGGCATGAGTATTTATATTTTTATGAACTGCCTGATGATGGCATTAGACCGCAGCGTAACCAGTAATATTTTTAAGGCAACTTCTCACCTACGGGTTTATAAAGAGGATAAAACGAGTAAGGAAATTGTGGCAGATGACAAGGCTAAATACTTGATTATCAACCCTAAAATTGTGCCAATAAGCAACACGATTATTGACCCAAAAATGGTTGTGGAAACAATTTTAAGGCAAAAAGAAGTAACGGTTGTAACACCCCAAGTAAACGCAACGGTTTTTTATAACAACGGGAAATCGCAAATTGCAGGTGTGGCTGTGGGCGTAAAACCGAGCGAAGCCAATTTGATGTATAACATCAAATCTAACATGGTGGAAGGCGATTTTGAGAACTTAAAGAGCAATCCCAACGGTATTGTGATTGGTGTGGGCGTTGCCGAAAAGATGAATTTATCGGTAAATGACAACCTCAATCTAAATTCTTCAAAGGGCATAAACCGAACTTTTAAGGTGATTGGGCTTTTTAAAACCAATAATTCGGCTGTGGATAAATCTAAGTCTTACATCAATTTGGCATCGGCACAGCAACTGTTAAAAGAAGGGGCATCGTATGTTACGAACATCAATGTAAACATCAATAATCCTGAAAATACCAAAGCCGTTGGGGACATGATTACGCAAATGACGGGCTACAAAGCCGAAACGTGGCAAGAGGCAAACGAGGCTTTGGTGGCGGCGAATAAACTCAGAACCATTGTCGTAACCCTAATTTCTACCTTGATTTTGTTGGTGGCGGGTTTTGGTATTTATAACATTCTGAACATGACCGTCAGCCAAAAAATAAACGACATCGCTATTCTCAAAGCGATGGGTTTCAAGGGCAAAGATGTTATCAGAATTTTTGTAACCCAAGCCCTTACGATTGGTATGATTGGCGTTAGCCTTGGACTTTTGTTAGCGATTGGACTCATCACCATTTTGAAAGGTGTCTATGTGGGTGGCGATATTGGATTTTTCCCGATTGATTATGAACTTAAAAAATTTGTGCAAGGCGTGGTTTTTGGGTTGATTATCACCTTTTTTGCAGGCTATATCCCTGCCAGAAAAGCAGCAAAAGTTGATCCAGTACAAATTTTTAGGAAATAGTTTTTTATCAAAAATACAGAAATGAATAACGAAATTATCACTAATCAACAAACCATCATTTCCCCCTCTGGGGGTAAGGGGGGAATGATTTTAAAAACCGAAAACGTAAACAAATTCTTCTACGACCCAACCGAATTTCATGTGTTGAAAGACGTTTCTTTTGAAGTAAATAAAGGCGAACTATTGACTTTGGTTGGCAAATCGGGTAGCGGCAAATCAACTTTGCTCTATATTCTTTCCACGATGGACACCGACTACAAAGGCAAATTGTACATTGATGATAAATTAATGACCAACCTGACCATTGACCAGTTGGCGGAAGTACGGAACGAAAAAATTGGTTTTGTTTTTCAATTCCATTACTTATTGGCTGAGTTCACTTGCCTCAAAAACGTGATGATACCAGCCTTGCGATTGGGCAAATTGTCCGAAAAAGAAATTGAAGTAAGGGCGTACAACAAGTTAGAAATACTCGGACTTGCCGACCAAGCCCTCAAACTTGCCAGTAAACTTTCAGGCGGGCAGCAACAGCGAGTAGCCATTGCGAGGGCTTTGATAAACGACCCTTTGATTATCATGGGCGATGAACCGACTGGTAATTTGGACAGTAAAAACACCGACGTCGTCTTTGATATTTT
>JAYUHK010000091.1:0-21570 GCA_043767025.1 Saprospiraceae bacterium
ATAGATGACATTTAATATTCGACATAATTCGTTGATTTTCAATAGTTTATGATGACTCAAAATTAAAAACTAAAAACTTATAACTACTTACATTCCTAATATGGCTTCGTGTATATTCTACACCATGAAATTTTTTTTGAACCTTGCCTGCGTTGCGGTGTCTTTGTGGTTTTAAACCAATAATCCCATTTTTTTATTTTCGCACCCAAACACCGTCCGAATTTTTCTCAAAATCATCGGGAATATAAAGCCGTAGACGGACGGTTTCGGAGCAGGTCGTCCCGCGCACGCGCAATTCCTGCCGTTGAGCTTGCTCAAAAGTCAGCGCAAACGAATCACTTTCTTTCTGCCCAAGCAGCTTGTATCTGCCTTCTAAAATATTATTTTCGAGGATATTTTGGCTTGCTTTTTCAATGATAATGGTAGTTTCTGCGAGCAAGTTCACACCCGCCCAAAGCACTACTTCTACCGAGTCTTTGATGCTGTACTGGACGGTTTTTACGCTGTCTATGCTAAAAGTTTGGTGCAAAATTTTGGTCGCTTGCGCTTGCGAAGCAACAGAAAAAAATAAGAAAAAAAATACACTCCATAAATATTTGTGACACATAAAATACTGATTTTTGATTGAAAAATTGAAATTAAAATTTACTTTTCGTTGCACATTGGCTGTTTTTGTTATCGGTTTTTTACCGCAACAGCTTTCTCAAAAGCAGTCTTGCCCAAAGCGCAACACTCTATCAACGCTAAAAGATAAAATGTAGTTGCTTTTGACGTTTTTTTTTGTGAGAATTGCATATTTTTACCTTTCTTTGTACGATGATTGCTACCGCCGATAAGAAAAAAATCTTGCTCCTCACGCCGCCATTCGTGCAGCTCAACACGCCCTATCCCGCCACAGCCTATCTCAAAGGCTTTCTAAACACCATCGGCTACCGCTCCTATCAGGCTGATTTGGGCATTGAAGTGATTTTGTCTATTTTTTCTAAAAAAGGATTGACCGCTCTTTTTGAAAAAATAAAGTCACTCACAAGCACTTTTTCTGAAAATAGTCAGCGAATTATCGCTTTGCAAGACGATTATATTGCCGTCATAGAGCCGACTGTTCGGTTTTTGCAACACAAAAATCCTACACTTGCGCTCGCCATCGCAGGCAGAGATTATCTTCCCGAAGCGGCGCGATTCGCAACTTTGGAAGACCTCGATTGGGCTTTCGGTACGCTCGGAACGCACGACAAAGCTCGCCATTTTGCGACACTTTTTTTGGAAGATTTGGGCGATTTGATTACCGAAACGCTCGACGAAAATTTTGGTTTCAGTCGCTACGCAGAGCGATTGGGACGTACCGCTACTCACTTTGAGCCGATTCATGCTGCACTTTGCGCGCCCAATTCATACATTTCTGATATTTTGCTGACGCTGTTGGAGGAAAAAATAAGTTTTTCGCAACCCGATGTTATTTGTATCACCATTCCGTTTCCGGGAAATGTGTTTTCTGCATTCAAAATTGGTCAATATATTAAGTCGCAATATCCTCATATTCAGATAGTTATGGGCGGCGGCTACTGTAATACAGAACTTCGGAGCGTTTCCGACCCGCGCGTTTTTCAATACGTTGATTTTATCTGCCTCGACGACGGCGAATTGCCTCTGCAATTACTTTTAGAACACTTGGAGGGCAAGCGAGCCGTGTCACAATTAAAGAGAATTTTTGCTATTTTTTCTCAAAAATCAATACAAAATGAGGGCGTTGTTTTATATACCAATACCGCTCCCGAAAAAGATATTCCGCAGCGAGAAACGGGAACGCCTGACTATTCGGACTTGCAACTTGCTGACTATCTGTCTGTTATAGAAGTCACCAATCCCATGCACCGCCTCTGGAGCGACGGGCGTTGGAACAAACTTACGCTGGCTCACGGTTGTTATTGGGGGAAATGCTCTTTTTGTGACATATCATTGGACTACATCAGTCGCTACGAACCTGTCAATGCAAGCATTTTATGCGACCGAATCGAAGAAATTATCGCTCAAACTGGCGAAACTGGATTTCATTTTGTGGACGAAGCCGCGCCTCCCGCTTTGATGCGCGACCTATCGATAGAGATAATTCGGCGAAAAATAACCGTCACTTGGTGGGCAAATATTCGATTTGAAAAGAGCTTCACTCCCGACCTTTGCCGACTCCTGAAATCGGCGGGCTGCATAGCCGTATCGGGAGGATTGGAAGTCGCCTCCGACCGACTTTTGGCACTCATGGAGAAAGGCGTGACGGTGGCGCAAGTGGCGCGAGTAGCGGCAGCGTTCACGGACGCAGGCATTATGGTTCATGCTTACTTGATGTACGGATTTCCGACACAAACGACGCAAGAAACCGTTGATTCGTTGGAGAATGTACGCCAATTATTTGAGTCCGGAGTCGTGCAGTCTGGCTTTTGGCACCAGTTTGCGATGACCTCTCACAGCCCCGTTGGGCTGAACCCTCAAAAGTATGGAGTAGTAAAAACGGGTCCCGAATTTGGAGGATTTGCAGACAATGACCTCTACCACGATGACCCCAAAGGAGCCGACCACGAGGCTTTTTCCGCAGGTCTAAAAAAGTCATTGTTCAACTTTATGCACGGCGTAGGTTTTGATTTTCCGCTTGCGGATTGGTTTGATTTTAAGATTCCGAAGACGAGCGTAGCGTCAGGTTTTATAGAAAATGTACTGTCGCAACCCTCTGAACTTTCCGCAAGACCGCATCAAATTGTTGTTTGTTTGTCCAACAATTTTATTTCAAAAAAGAGTGTAATTGTGACAAAAAAGAAGAAGAAAAATGACGATTTTTCTGAAATGATTTTTTTGAGTAAAAAAGAATTATTTACGCTCCAAACAGGAAAAGACACTTCCGAATGGCTGCAAAATATTTTACCTAAATTGCGCTTGACTGCTGATAATCAACTGTTTACAATCCAAATGCTGCAAAAAGAGTTTGAAAAAACTGCACTCGCTGACTTCGATACTTTCGACGAGTTCTTGACTTCTTTCACTTGGCAACAACTGAAAGAAACTGGTTTGGTGTTGGTTTGAAAGCCAAATATCAAATATCAAATATCAAATATCAAATGTTGAAAGCCAAATATCGAATGTCGAATATTCGGACAAAGTGATTGCACACAATTTCTCAAAATACAATTTTTACCGCTTTTCTCAAATTACTTGTCGTCCGACCGCTTTTGCAACCTGTTGGAGTTGTCCGAAAAGTTCCGTAAATTCGGAGTGGTTAAGTTGTTGGCTCGCATCGCTTTTGGCTACTTTTGGATTGGGGTGTACTTCTATCAGCAAGCCTTCCACACCCATCGCCATACAGGCTTTGGATAGGTCTGGCACGCCGTAAGCGTAGCCCATGGCGTGGCTTGGGTCGAGCACGACAGGCAGATTGGTGTAGTGTTTGAGGTATGCTGCGCCGCACAAATCGAGCGTAAAACGGGTTTTGGTTTCAAATGTTCTGATGCCGCGCTCGCAAAGTACGACCTGTTCGTTGCCGCCGCTCAACACAAATTCGCTGGCTTGGACGAACTCTTGGAGCGTGGAGCCGAAGCCGCGCTTGATGAGAATTGGTTTTTTCGCCTTGCCGCAGGCTTTCAGAATACTCTGGTCGTACATCGCTTTTGCGCCGACTTGCACAATATCGGTGTAGTCAATCACGTCTTGGACGTGCGTGCTGTCTTTTACCTCCGTAATGATGTTGAGCCCGTATTTTTCGCGAACTTTGGCGAGCATTTTCAAGCCTTCCAAGCCCAAACCCTGAAAACTATACGGCGACGTGCGAGGCTTGTAGCAGCCCGCCCGCAGCGTCCCGATGCCCAAACTTACTAACAATTCGGCACTTTGTGTGATTTGTTCTTGGCTTTCGATGCTGCAAGGTCCAGCTATGACGACGCAGTTTTGGGAGTCGCCACCGATGGTTTTCGTCCCCCAATTCACGGTGCGCGTGCGGTCTAAATAAGTCCGATTGCTCAACTGCATATCGCTGTCCATCGGAAAAAACGCATCTACGAATGGTTCGTATTGCGGAGCCAACTTTCGGTACGCGTTGGGGGTGACGAGGGTAGAAAACGAGCCGTTGAAAAGATGTATCGCTTCTAATTCTTGCGCCAAGTCCAATGCTTTGGCTTCGCCGACAGACGATTTGAGGTGAATAATCATGATTCAGATTGAATAAGTTGATTGAAAGTGAGTGCGCCGCAAAGTCGGTTTTTTTCATCTACGATGGGCAAAAATAAAAGTGGAAAACTCAACTGATGTACTAATTGGAGCAATTCATGTACCGTATTTTCAGTTTTCAAAGTGATTGGTTGGGCGTTGATTAGTTCTTCGGGGCGTATGGAATCCAAATTGCCGATGTGCCGAATCAAGCCTTTGCGAATGTCCGCATTGGTGACGATGCCCAGCAAATTTTGTTCTGTATCGGTGAGGCAGACCACGCCCATTTTGAAATTATCTATCGTAGTAAGGATTTTTTCAAAAGAAATATTTTCCAACGAAAGCGTAGGCACGTCCGAAAGCGGCATCATAAAATGACCTATCGGAATACCGCTTCCGGTGCTGCGTTGGCGGATACTCAAAAGCTGATTGCCGAGCCAATTTCCCTTGAATAAATAACTACCAACTACTGCCGACTCGACTTGTAGGTTGCGTAAGATAAAAGAAATTTCGTCGTTGACGCCGCCATCTACCTCAATCTGGTGCATGGGAAAGGCTTTGCGAAAGGCACGAATTTTCTGAAAATTTTGTTGGTTGAAAACACCGCCGCTTTGTCCGGGAGTGGTCGTCATAATGAGAACGAATTGGCATTGCGCAGCGAATTTTTCAAAGACCTCAATCGGTGTATCGCTCGTCAGCGCAAGCCCCAATGCGCACGGCAAGGGCGGAAATACAAAATTGGGCGGCAGATTTTCGTACTGAAAAGCGACAAATTCGGGGCGGTGCTGAACAATGGCATCGAAGTATTTCTCGGGCGTATCGCTGATAATATGCACGTCTAAAGGCGTGCTGCTGACCGTCCGAATCCGTGCAATATCGTCAAAAACGCTCGGATTGTCGTTGCAATCGACGTGCAGTTTTTCGACACCGTGCGCGTCCAAAAGTTGAACAATATCCGTCAAATTGTCATTCGAGCTGCTGTAAATGCTGGCAGAAATTTTCATAGGCGGCAAAGTTACAATCAAAACCGTTGATTTTGTTCTTTTTGCTCGCTTTTTTTGCTGTCAGAACAGGATTTTTGGGATTATAGAATTGACACGATTTTTATTGTCAGAACAGGATTTTTAAGATTATGGGATTGACAAGATTTTTTTCGTTCTCTCTATCCTTTATCTTGTCAATCCTTTAATCCTGTAATCCTGTGCTGGATTTTTTATTGTCAGAACAGGATTTTTAAGATTATGGGATTGACAAGATTTTTTATTGTTCTCTCTGTCCTTCATCTTGTCAATCCTCTAATCCTGTAATCCTGTTCTGGATTTTTTTATTGTCAGAACAGGATTTTTGGGATTATGGGATTGACAAGATTTTTTCGTTCTCTCTATCCTTTATCTTGTCAATCCTTTAATCCTGTAATCCTGTGCTGGATTTTTTATTATCAGAACAGGTGTGAATTGCTAAAAAAGCGTAAATTTGTTCCAAATTAAATGTATAATTACCGCATCGTACTTCTTGAAAAAGTACCTAAATAACTGATTTTGAAATCATTAGCTGCACTCAATAAATATTTTTGGCACTACAAATGGCATCTTTTGGGTGGCGTTTTGTTTGTTTCTGCCTCCAACTACTTCCGGATTCTGCAACCACAGATGATTCGGCAAGCAATGGACTTGGTATATGACAATATTTCGCTCTACCGCCTTTACGACGGCTTCGGACTCCAACCCAAAGTTCGGCATATTTTGGCGGTCACTTTGTTCTATTTTGGCGGCTTGGTGCTGCTTCTTGCGTTGCTGATGGGTATTTTTATGTTCCTGATGCGACAAACTATTGTCGTCATGTCCCGCCTGATAGAGTACGACCTCCGAAAAGATATTTTTCGCCACTACGAAGCCCTCGACTTGGCGTTTTACAAGCGCAACAACACCGGCGACCTCATGGCGCGCATCACCGAAGACGTAGGAAAAGTCCGAATGTATCTCGGTCCAGCTATCCTTTACGGCATCAATTTGGTATCCCTTTTCGCCCTCACGCTCTATGCAATGTTCAGCGTCAGCGTCGAACTTTCGGCGTACAGCATCATGCTACTGCCGATTTTATCTATCGCCATTTATTATGTGAGTGAAAAAATTGAAAAAAATAGCACCATTATTCAGCAACAATTAGCCCAACTCAATAGCATCACACAAGAATCTTTTTCGGGCATCAGAGTTATCAAGTCTTACACTCAAGAACCCGCGCTTACTCGTTTTTTTGGCGCAGAAAGCCAGATTTATCGCGAAAAATCGATGGTTTTGGCTCGGGTAGATGCTCTTTTTATGCCTTTTATGGTCTTGATGATAGGTGCAAGCGTTATTATTACGGTCTATGTAGGCGGCTTGCAAGTCGCTCACGGCACGATTACGCCCGGCAACATCGCCGAATTTGTGGTCTATGTCACCATGCTCACATGGCCCGTCACGTCGCTCGGCTGGATTGCGTCTATGGTGCAGCAAGCAGCAGCTTCCCAACAGCGCATCAATGAATTTTGGGAGCAAAAACCTAGTATTTTGTCACAAAAAAACGATTTTTCGGAAAATAATAACCATCTTGACGGCGAAATAATCTTTGAAAATGTGACTTTTCAGTATCCAGATACGGGAATTGTGGCTCTCAAAAACGTAAGTTTCACACTCCCCAAAGGTCAAAAATTAGCCATAGTTGGACGCACAGGTTCAGGAAAAACATCTATCGCCGACTTGTTGGTGCGACTTTACGACCCCAGCGAAGGACGGATTTTGATAGACGGAAAAGATTTGAAAACTTTGGATTTGTCATCATTGCGGCGTAAAATTGGCTACGTCACGCAAGACGTTTTTCTTTTTTCAGACACCGTAGATGCCAATATTCGCTTCGGAAATCCAGACGCAAACAGAGCAAAAGTAGAGCAGTTTGCTCAATATTCGGCTGTTTATCAAGATATTATGACTTTGCCCGAAAAATTTGATACCATCGTTGGGGAGCGAGGCGTGACGCTTTCAGGCGGACAAAAACAGCGAATTTCTATCGCTCGCGCACTCATCAAACAACCCGACATCGTACTACTCGACGACTGCCTGTCGGCGGTAGATACCAACACAGAGCAGCAAATCATCGGCTATCTGACCCAAGAGTTGGGCGATAAGACAACCATCGTCATCACACACAGAATTTACGGACAGCTGCAATTCGACCAAATAATCGTCCTCGACGACGGCGAAATAACCGCAACCGGAACACACGACGAACTGATGCAAGAAGAAGGATATTATGCAGATTTGTTCCTGTCACAAAATAAGGAAAAATAATGATAAAAAGTTGGCTAAAATTACCGACACCTCAAAGATGTCAGTAGCTTGTGTTTCCAATCCCGCAGGAATTTTATATTTATAAAAAAACGACTACACAATTCGTGCGACTCCTTCGGAGTCGTATCGGCAGGCGACGGATTTGGGTTAAAAATATTTGATGCCTCTGGCATCTTGCTGATGCCAAAACAAAGCGTTCCGCTTTTTGCCAATCCCGTAGGGATTTCATATTCATAAAAAAATCCCCAATTTCTACCGAAATCAAGGATTTTTTTAAGCTAATTTATAACAAAGTCTAAACAATTTAATTCTTTCCGCCCACCACGCGCGGCGGCGAGTTTTGGTATTCTACCTGAATAGAATTGTCCATCTTCAATACCTTGACCTCCGTGCGGCGGTTGTATTGGTATTCTTCTTCCGAACACTCTACGCCGTCCTTGCAGCGATTGCGCGGTTCTGTTTCGCCCATACCGATTGCTTTTATTCGCTCCGCTCTGATGCCTTGATTCACCAAATATTGGCGAGCTTGGCGAGCGCGCTTCTCGGAAAGCGACATATTGCTGCTTGATGAGCCGCGCGAATCCGTGTGGGAGCGCAGCTCGATTTCCATACTTGGGTTTTGCTGCAAAAGCCTTCCCAGCGCGTCCAACTCAACAGCTGCGTCGGGACGAATAATATACTGATTGAAGTCGTAGTAAATATTTTCGAGCACCATCGTGCTGCCCGCTCTGACTTCATTGGTAGTTTTCGCCACCGTTGGCGATGGCGGCGCGGGCTTGCTGATGCCAGTTCCCATCTCAATACTTACGTTCAGTAATTTTGAAATATCCTCTTTTGTGACCGATTTTATCTTCGTATTACTATTTTTAAAGCCTACTTTTTCGGCGTTCAAAGTATAATTACAGCCTACTTGAAGGCACATTTTTACCTCGCCGTTGCTGTCCGTAAAAAGTGTCTGCATCTCGTCGTCGCAGCTATTCGTGGCGCGCACCAACACTTCGGAGAGCGGTACGGTCGTCGCTTGGTTGCGCACCAACACGCGAAGGACGGCACAGTTTTTCTTCCTCATCGGCACCACCAACGCCTCTTTGGTGTTGTTGGCGGTATAGGCAAGTTCTTCCGTTTCGTAGCCTTCTTTGCTTATCAGAATCAAATATTTCGAGTTGCTCTGCATATCGTAGCGAGCTTCGCCCTTTGCGTCGGCGTAGCGGTCGGGCTTGTTGAGGCTATTGATGTCTTTTCGTATCAGCTTGATACTCATTTCTTTACCACCTTCGGCGGCTGGCATCAGCACTACGTCGTACAGATCGTTGCTGCCGAGCAAACCTTCTTTGGAGGCTTTGAAAACCCTAATTTCCGCGCCTTCGAGGTTGGCGAGTGTTTGAGCGTCGCGCACTTTGAACAGTGTTGAGTTTGTGGCAGCCACCGCTTCGCCGCCTACTCCGTTGGTCGAAACTTCAAATTCGTAAAGGTCGTCCTTGCCTGCGCCGCCCGAGCGATTGGAACTCAAATAGCCTTTTGTACCGTCCGAATTGACGATAAGCCCCAAGTCGTCTTTGTTAGAATTGACGGGTTCGCCCAAATTTTGAGGCTCGTCGGAGGAGTTGGTATTTACTTTGAAAACGTCTAAATCGCCCGCGCCGCCTCGACCGTTGGAAGAGAAAAACAACATTCCACTTTTGTGAATGAATGGAAAAACCTCATTTCGGGCAGTATTGATGCCCGCGCCCAAATTTTTAGGAAACGACCACACATCATTTTTTTTCTCCGAAACATACAAATCCATACCACCCAATCCGCCGGGCATATCGGAGGCAAAATATAATTTCGTACCGTCGGCACTCAAAGTCGGGTGCGCACAAGAATATTCATCGCTGTTGAAAGGGAGTTCTTTCACTTTTTCCCAATCTTTCGAGCCTCGCTGAGCTTCGTAAATTTTGAGTCGAACTTTGCCTTTTGCGTCCGCTTTTGACGCTCCATTGTGTTGGTTGTTGGTTGTGAAATAAACCAAATTCCCGTCTTTGCTGAACGAAACTGGACCCTCGTGGAGCTGCGAATTGAGTTCCAACGAAAACTCCTCTGGGTCAATCGGAAGCCCGTTGCCGTCGAGGGCGGAGAAGTATAGCTCAAAAAAAGTT
The DNA here is from genome assembly GCA_043767025.1 of Saprospiraceae bacterium. Classification (GTDB taxonomy): domain Bacteria; phylum Bacteroidota; class Bacteroidia; order Chitinophagales; family Saprospiraceae; genus JAYUHK01. Next base: position 9,650 of record JAYUHK010000091.1, read on the forward strand.
TCTCCGATTTTGTTGTCCATGCGTCCATTCTTGCGGCGCGAGGACACAAACACCAAACCCGACTGATAGAAGGTAGGCGAAAATTCGAGGGCAGACGTATTGACTGCCGTACAGTTTTTGAGTGTGATTTTGTTAGCATTGCCTGCTTCCAACAGCGAACCTTGCGCAAAAACAGAGCCTACGAACCCACTCAACATCAAAATAATCAGTACATACTGTTGTAATATTTTCATAAAAAACTTGCTTAAAAAAAGATTGTCTGACAGAAAAATACATTTCTGACGAAAAATTTGAATAACTTTTCAAGGGAATGAAAAACAAAACGCTCAATTTTTTTTTCAAAAAATCAATACTTTATTCTAAATTCATTCTCCAATAATTAGATCTAAAAAAATCTTGGATTTACATAATCGCTGCCTGCTGGATTCCCAAAACAGTAGCGCGCCATCGCTTCGATACTTCCACTGTTGTAGGTTTTGAGCGGCGACAGCGAAATATCATACGACAGACCAAAGAAAATATTGCCTGTAATCTGCGCACTGAACAAAATATCGATAGATTCGCCGATGCCTGTGGTAGCAGCTCCGCCGGGGCGATACGTCGCGCCGATAGTGTATTTATCCAAAAAAATAACGTCCAAATTGATTTCAGACCCCAACGGCGCGTGATTGACGTATTTCAATAGAGCCTGCGGCTGAATAGATACGTTTTCGCTGAGCGGAATCCGATAGCCCGCCATAAAATAATAATGCTGCGACTCTTTGGAAAAAACAGTTCCCACATTGGAAAAATCTATGTTGTTTTTCAACAATCGCGGAGCGGACAATCCGACATAAAAGCGGTCTGTATTGTAGTACGCTCCAACGCCAAAGTTGGGAATATATCTGCTTTGGATAGTGTTGCCCGAGATATTCGGGTCGCCGCCTTGCGTGAGGACGATGCGCGGGTCGCTGTAATCAACGGCTCTCCGACGGATAGACGCTTGTAGCCCTACGCCCAACATTCCGCGTCCGAGCGGGATTCGGTAGGCGTAAGAGCCTTCGAGGGTCAGGCGATTTTCGATGCCGATGGTATTGCGGGTGATTTGTAGCCCCACCCCAACGCGCTGGTTGAGAAACGGAAGGTTACAACTCAAAACTTGGGTGCCCGGTGCGCCGTCCAACCCAAGCCATTGCTGGCGATAGATGGCGGTAAGGCAGGCAGTTGGATTGCTGCCCGCATAGCCAGCGTTGTAAGTCAATTTATTGTACATAAATTGAGTAAATTGCTGGTCTTGCTGCGCAAAGCCGCTCGCTGCTACGAGCGTAAATAAAGCGAGAATAAGTATTTTTTTCATGTCTAAAATATTATTTTAAGAGCAGCAAGTTATCGGATAATATCCGATAACTTGCTCGCTGTGAATATGGTTTTATTATCTTTCAATCATTAAAAATCCTGATTTGGAGCCTTGTGACGGGTCGCCGAAATTCACGATGTAAAAATAGGTCGCTGCTGGCAAATCCTCGCCTTTGTACGTTCCCATCCAGTCATTCTGGTAATTTTCGGAGCGATATACTTCGTCGCCCCACTGATTGAAAATGAGGACTGAATTTTTAGTATATTTACCTGTCGCCAAGCACGGGATTACAAATGCGTCGTTGTAAGCGTCGTTGTTCGGCGTGATGATGTTCGGTATTTTACAATCCGTGTCGTCGCCTATTCGCAGCGTCACGATAGCCTCCGAGCATTGGTTCGGACATTCCGTAGGGCAAACTTGATACACAAACTGGTCGCTACCGACGTAGTTGCTGTTGGCTGCATATTTGAACGAACCGTTTCCGTTGTTCGTTGCTGTGCCGTGCATTGGAGGCGTTTTCAATGAAATCGTCCAGTTGGCGGGTAACACATCGTTTGAAATCACATCGATTACTTTCGTTCCTGCGAATGAAACCAACGCAATATCGGCGTTGGCTACCGCTCCTTCATTGAATTTGACGATGACCGTATCGCGAGAGAAAACTCCACACGCACTGTTGCTCAACGTCCATATAAAGGCGTTGAAGCCTACGGTAAGGTTGGTGGCATTGGTCTGTGGCAATGTCGGATTTACGATTTGGATATTCGGATTATTCAGAGCTGTCCAAAGTCCCGTGCCGACCGTCGGTATAGAAGCGTTCAAAATCACATTAGCAACTCCGCACGCAGTAAAGTCTGCTCCCGCAAACGCTACGTTGCTCGGTTTGGGAGCTATTTTTACCTGAACATCTATGAATGAATAGTCGCCGCAGCCGCTGTTGCTCAACGTCCAACGGAACGTGTAGGTATTTCCTGCAATCATTCCCGTCACGCCCGAAAGCGGACTGTTCGGATTGGAAATAACTATGCCGAAACTGGCTTGCGTAGGCGGTTGCGTCCATGCACCTACCGAGCCAACAGGCGCAGCCGTAGCACGCAATCTGATACCGATAGTGTCGCAAAGATTCAAAGAATCTGCCTTTGCGATAGCGGTCGTCGCATCGCCTGTGACGGTCATTTCGTCAAAAGAATAATCTTTGCAAGCTCCGTTGGAAAGCGTCCAACGGAAGGTATAAGTTTGACCTGCTTGTACGCCTGTGACGGTCGTAGTCGGCAAGTTCAAGTTCGTAATCGCCAACGGTATGCCCGAAGTTTGAGTCCATTTTCCGATTCCCGCTTGCGGAGTTTCAGCTTTGATGGTCGCAAAACTCGTATTGCAAGCCTTGACATCTAAACCCGCATTTGCGTTGATATTCAATACATTAGAGAATTGAATACTGACATTTGCGTTGAGAGAAGAACAACCGCCTTGGCTGGCTTTTACATAAAAATCATGCACTCCGCTGCCGTAGTTGGTCAGATTGCCCAACGTAAAGTTGAGCGCAGTCACTGGTCCGCCTACGATGGTATCGGTATTTGCGTCGTACCAAGTGTATTTCACGCCCGGCTGTCCGGGAGGTAAAACTTTCAGCACCACTGTCGCGTTGGGCGTACTCACACAAACAGAATCCGTCGTCTGCACATTCGGTACATTCGGGATAGCATTGACGGTCACGTTTTTGTCCAAAGAATAGGGCGAAGCGCAACCGTTTATTTTGATTCTTACTTTGTAAGTCCCTTGATTACAAGCAGTTGCGTTGAAAACAACTGGATTGAAAACGCTGGAAGTGAAAGAGCAAGGTCCTGACCACTCATAGACTGCGCCCGTCACAAACGGAGCAAATAATTGAATAGATTGACCCGCACAAACTTCGCTGTCGCCTGTCACGATTGGAGCGTCAGGAATTGCAGTTACGATGATATTGATGATGCCCGAAAACAAGGAGTTGCAACTGTTGCGAGTGGCAAGCACCGAGTAATCGCCTGAGTTGAGCGTCGTTGCGTTGTTGATTTTTAAAGTAGGTATAATCGTTGTCACTACGCCTATCGGAGTGTTCCAACGGTACGTCACGCCGCTTCCTTGATTCGGATTGTTTACATTAATCTGTATCATATCGCCTTCGCAAACTTTTAGTTGCACGGCACTGATGGTGGGCGTAGCGGGTACATTGGTCACATCTACGACGTTGGTTTTTGGAGCAGATTTGCAGCCAAAACTATTCGTCACTACGAGTGTATAAGAGCCATTGTCCAATTCCGTTCCGTTTGGAAGTACTGGGAAAGAATCTACGGACGAAAATCCGTTAGAGCCAATCCACAGGTACGAATAAGTGCCGTTGCCTACTGGGAAAATAGTCGGAGTCAATCGAATATTCTGCGCACCTGTCACACATTGCTGCGCATTGTTGCTAACAGCCGTGATGACTGGCGACTGGCGGACGACGACTGTTACGGCAGAAGTTCCTGCGCAACCCGTCGGAGTAGAAGCCGTGACCGAATAGATATAATTTCCGGGAGCCACTGGCGACGGAATTTCTAAATTTTGTCCAACTCCTACTATCGTATCGTTGGCATTTTTCCAAACATAAGTGATATTTCCGTTCAGTGTGTTGGAGGTCAATTTTATCGTACCGTTGTTACAAGCTGGATTTTGATAATTGGCTTGCACGACGGGTTTGTTCTCCACATCTACGAATGTCAAATTCGATGGCTCGGATTCGCAGCCGTTAGACGCCGAAATAGATACTTTCCAGTTGCCTTTCAGGTTCGTAGCTGCAATGAGTGCCAAACGGTTTTCGTTGGTCGTGAATTGCAAAAACGTCGGTGATGTCCAGTGATATATTAAATTATTAGAAGGATTCAGAATATTCGTAGTCAATATCAAGCTGTCGCCTACACAAGTGAAGGTGGACGAAATGGTAGGTTTCGCAGGTCGTGGATTTATCGCCACTATAGTATTAGCGGTTGCAGAGCAGCCATTATTACTGACTACAAGCTGATAATTTCCTCCCTGAAAAGCCGTCACATTGTTCAGGATTGGAGGGTTCTGCGCATTTGAGTTGTACCCGTTTGGTCCAGTCCATTGGTAAGTGTAGCCCGAGCCGGTCGAGGTTGCACTCAACTGTATATTGCTGCCTTCGCAAGCCGTCACGGTGGATTGAGCCACCGACGCTATCGGCAACGGATTGACAAAAACGGTGACACTGGACGAACTTCCGCAGCCACTTGGCGTGACGACAGTAACGGTATAAATATAGTTTCCGGGCTGTGCTGGTGCTACAATATCCACGTTTTGTCCTATCCCAACAGTCACACCCGCTGCATTTTTCCAAGTATAAGTCACGCCGCTCGGCAGCAGGTTAGACAACAAACGGAACGTAGTACCGACGCAAACAGGCGTTTGATAGCTCGCTTGCACGACTGGTTTATTTTCCACATCTACGCCTGTTTCGTCAGATACTTCGGAGTCACAACCGTTGAAAGTGACAAACACACGCCACTTGCCTTTGAGCGCAAGCGACGCAGGCGAAATCGCCAAGCGATTGACTTGGGAAGTGTATTGCGTAAAATTCGGTGCTATCCAGTGATACACGTCTGCGGTGTTGTTGTTGGTCGTCAAAAACAAGGTATCTCCCGCGCAAGTGAAAGCCGACGTTAGCAATGGTTTTGCGGGACGCAACGTAACCGTCACGTTGGTCGAAGCTGGTGCAGAATTACAGCCGCCGTTGGTAACAACCAAACTATACAGACCCGCTTGCGCAGGCGTGATGTTGGCAATAACTGGCGGATTTTGAAGATTCGATGTGTAGCCATTCGGTCCCGTCCACTGGTAAGTAAAGCCAACGCCCACACTCGGACTGCCCAACTGTAAGGTAGAAGCCTCGCAGACTTTCAGCGTAGCTGCCGTGACTGCCGCCGTTGGTACTGCACTGACGGTCACTACGACGCTCGATGAAGCGGTGCAGCCGAAAGAAGAGGTTGCCGTGACGGTGTAGGTGTAATTTCCAGCCGTCGTCGGCGCAGAAATCTCAATATTTGAACCCGTCCCGACGATAAGTCCAAGACCGTTGGTCCAAACTAAATTTACTCCGTTTTGCGCTCCGCCGCTCGATAGTTTTATCGTAGAGTTGTTACAAACAGGTGATTGGTAGGTCGCCAACACGACTGGTTTGGGTTCTACATCTACGAAAGTCAAGTCTGACGTTTCGGATTTGCAGCCGTTGCGCGTTACCGACACGCGCCAGTTGCCTTTCATGGACGCTGTCGCTACGAGGGTCAAATTATTATTTGAGGTGTTGTAAGTTGCCAAATTCGGTGCAGTCCATTCGTAGTTATTGCCGTTTGGAATATTCGTTGTCAAAGTTAAATTATCTCCGATACACGCAAAAACAGACGACAAAAGCGGTTTCGCTGGTCGTGGATTGACGGTAACAGCGGTCGTGGCAGGCAGCGACGCACAGCCATTCGCCTTGATGATAAGGTTGTAATTTCCTCCCTGAAACGTCTGCGCATTCGTAATCACGGTCGGATTCTGCGCACTCGACATGAAGCCGCTCGGTCCCGTCCATTGGTACGAGTAATTTACGCCCGTCGCTTGAGTTCCCAACTGAATATTTTCGCCTTCGCAAATAGTTATCGTCGTAGGATTCACTGTTGCCGTAGGCGAAGAAGAAACCGTAACCGACACTGGCGCGGACGGATTAGAAACGCAAGTTTGGATTTTTACTATCACATAGTAAGAGAAAGTTCCTGTCGCAGGATTGGGGATATTGAACAACGGAACGCTGGTGGTCGCTACCAAAGTCCCCGTAGAAGGAACTCCAAGATACCACTGGTATTGCACATTCGCCCCTGTGTAGGGTTGGGTGCGCAAGCGAATCGTCGTATTGTTACAAATTTGTAAACTATCTGCCGAAATACTCGGCGTGTTGGGCTGTGACGTAATCGGAACCTGCACGATGCCTGTGGCGGAGCAAGAAGAAAAACTCACATTCGTAATCGTCACGCTATATGAACCTGCGTTCACCGCTTGCGGATTGGGGATTTTTGGATCTTGCAATGCAGAAACAAATCCATTCGGACCTGACCACAAATAAGTGAAAACACCTGTCGGCGGATTGGCAAATAAAAACAATGTGTCGCTGCTGCACAATCCCAATTTGAATGTCGGAAGTGGTTTTTCTGTTTCGATACGAACCAACGCCGTACAAGTGTTTTGCGCACCCGAATTGTCTGTCACGCGCAAAGTTACAACTACCGTCGTACCTGCTATCGTGCAGTCAAATGTATTCGGCGCATCTACGGTCATCGTAAATCCACAGTTATCAGAGCTATTTTTATTGATTAATGACGGCGTGATGACCGTCGGCTGTCCGTTGGTATTCACATAAACGACGGTGTCCGTACACACTGCTTTGGGTGCTTGGTTGTCATTGATAGACACTACGAAACTGCAAGTTCCAGTATTGCCAGCCAAATCAACTACCGTATAAGTCACCGTATTCGGTCCGCCATTCAGCGTAGGCATTGGGCTGAAAGCTGGACTTCCGAACTGCGTAGCGGCAACGGTCGTCGCGCCCGCCACGGAGTAAGTAATGTTGCTCAACGGAGAATAAGAAAGCGTTGCGTTCAGATTACTTTTGCCGTCTGTGCCACCATTCGCAGTTACGGGCGTGGTGCCAGCACCTGTGCAAGGCGTAATACCTCCCGGCGATGCGATGGTTGGAGTATTTGCAATGGCTGTAATCGTCACTACTCCGTCAGCCGCCCAAGCGTTGAAGGTAGCAACTGGAATGGTAAAAGTGAACGAACTCGCCACTGTGCAACTATTCGGAGTGACTGTTGTAACACTCGGACTGCCTGTTGTAAAAAGTGGCGTATTTCCTTCTCCAAAGATACTGAAACTGCCGCCCGGAGCTGCATTGGAAGCCAACAAACTGATGGTCAAAGTAGCCTGTGAGCCGATAGCATTCGCAGCTACGATATTGAAATTGAACGTCCGATTGTCGGCATAATAAGCCAGAAGATTAGGGTTGTAGGTATAGGTCAAAAATTGATTGACAGTTTGGTTGGTAGTCGTAAAACCGCAGTTATCGGACACAGACTGTGGGAAAGGCAACGTAACTTTGGTAGAACATAAATCCAAATCTGTATTTGCTGCAAAGCCGGTCGGGCAAGTTACCATTGGTTTTTCTACATCTCTTACCGTTATTTTATAAGCGCAAGCGTTGGTATTTCCAGCGCAATCGGTCGCCACATACAAGATGCTGTGTACGCCGACATTCAAAGTTTGCGGCACGTCTGCTATCGGATTGACTGCTACCAACGCACTTCCATCTACACTGTATTGGTAGCCGATGTTATTGAGGGTATTGTAATTGTAAGTCAAAGAAGTCGCAATGCTCGCATTCGGACAGATTTCATTGATACCGTATCTATTCGCCAACGGCGCAGGATTGTGGTTGAGCAAAGAAATATTAATAATCCCGTCGGCTGCCCAAGCGTTGAGCGTAGCGGCTGGAATGGTGATAGTAGTCGTCGCACTTCCGCATTGCGTAGCGGTATGAACGGTCTGCCCAATCGGGTTGCCGTCATCGCCGATGATGGTAAAATATTCGGTCGGCTCTTCCGCGTCAATGTTGTTGAAAGTAACCGTTAGCGTTGCGTTGCCATTGGCACCAATCGGCGGAGCCGGCACTGCGAATGAAAACGCATTGCCGTTGGCAACTGAAAAGTCAGGTACTAATACCTCATCGCCATTGACGATGAAGGGAACTATTTGCGGGACAGTTCTGGTATAAACTGCCGTACCGTTGGAGCAAGCATCAGAAATAACTGGCGCGACGAGTTTGACTGTTTCGGCACAAATACCTGCTGCTGCATCAACCGTGAAATCTTTCGGGCAAGTATCAAAAACTGGCGGCGTATTGTCGCGCACCGTGAAAGTTGCCGAATTGACCAACGCATTGTTGCATCTGTCAAAAATAATAAAATCCACTGTTTCTTGACGATAAACGCCCGCCGCCGAAGGGCAAACAGGAGCGTTCAAGCCGCCCACAGGAGTATAATTTTGATTGTTCGCAAAAACTCCATTGTTGATGGTGTAAGAGCCGGGAACGGCTGCAACAACTCTCACATCGCTGCAGTTGTCGGTATATCTGCCGCCGCCGTTGTCGGCTACCCATGCCAAAAATGCCGCATCAGCCGCCGCCGCCGTAGTACAATCTATAGGCTGGCTGCGTGCTATAATCGAAGCCGTAGGTGCTTTGGTATCTTGTACCGTTATTATTTGCACCAAGTTCCAGTCTGACGAAGGCAGAGTAGTATCACCACACACGTCCTGAATCCTCCAAGTGCGCGTGATGGTATAGCTGTAGTTTCCGCAATTATTTGGGTTGAGATAATCACGAGTTGTTACGTCCTTGTAGGTCTTAATCACGGGGCTGCAATTATCAGTTGCAGTAGGCGTTCCCGTTACGGAAGGAGTAGTATCTTGGCTGCAATCAATGACGATATTTAACATAGGCTTTACCGTTGGCGGAGTTGCGTCTTGCACCGTCACGACTTGTGTATGTGCAGTCGAGTTTCCGCACGCATCGCGAGCAGTCCAGGTGCGCGTGATGGCGTAACTATAAAAGTTACAAACGTTGGGGTCAGTGCCTTTGGTAGATGTCTCGGTGGCAGGAATAAAAATAAATCCCGCATCACAATTATCTGTTGCTTTGAGCGCAACAGCAACGGGAACTGCATCACAATTCACCGTAATATCGCTCGGAAGCGGCGAAGTAGTAAATACAGGAGCTGTATTGTCTTGCACTGTGATTACTTGCGAAGCAGTTTTTGTGTTGCTGCAATCATCTGTCGCAATCCATGTGCGAGTCAAGGTGTATCTATTTGGGCAGTTGCCGTTGGTGCGTACTTCTGTAAAAGAAACTGCTACCGCCGCATCGCAATTATCGGAAGCCGTGGGCGTTCCTGCGGACGGAATATTACTGCACGACACCGTAGCGTTAGCAGGAACAAACGTAAACGTAGGAGCTTGGGTATCTTTCAGCGAAAAACGAGAATCAGCTTTTGATATATTTCCACACTCATCGGTGGCTATGAAGGTAACACCCACAGACCAACTACAGCGATTGGCTTGGACGGTGGGCGGAGTTGGAGATGTTCCTGTATTGCCATTCACATCTGCCCAAGTGTAAGACCATGTGACCGCCGAGCTGCAAGCATCGGTAGCGGTTGCGCCGCCGTGATTGTTGAGCCACGCTTGGAGTTGCGTTTGGTTGAGTGCAGGATTGGTATTGCTCGCACATTCCTGTGTTTCAGCCGTAGCACCTGTTATTTTTGGTCCGATATTATCTATTACTGAAAATTTTATCAATGCGGCATTTGGATTGGTATTTCCGCAGACATCTGTTGCGGTAAAACTAACTTCCACGAAACCCGTATTTCCGCAGGTAGCTGCGGAAGCTCGCGAAGCGGCTAAATTGATTTTAGCTGTATCAAGCGAAATATTGGGTACAAAAGTCACATTGCTGCAGCCGCCATCTGTGGCAGTACCACCGCCCGCAGAATAGTACCAAGCCTCAAGTGCTGTATTAATGTCAACAGCATCGCACTGCACGTTCAAAGGCGCAGGCGATCGAAAAATCGTTGGTATAACTTTATCCTGCACCACAAATGCCGCTGAACCAGCCGAAGTAGAATTTCCACAATCGTCTGTGTAGCGAAACTCTACTACTACGTACCCTTTAACTTGCGTGTAAGGCGGCGGAGGTGGGGATGGGGGAAACTGAAGTGTGGTACAGCCACCACTCGCATTTATGCTTGCGATGGAGCTGGCAAGCGCAGCTTGCACTTGGGCGGCGGTCACATCTACACCATTGCCGTTGATTCGGTAGGTAACGGTCAAATTTGAGGAGCAAGAATCTGATGCTGCACTGCCTGCGCGAGTGATGAGCCAAGTGTTAAGGTCGTTCACGTTTCCTGCGCCGTCGCAATTTACAGCCGTAGACTGTGCACCTATTGTAAGATCTGGTCCTGTAAGGTCTGTGACACTGAACGTTGCAACTGTTGAGGTATTATTAAAAGGAAAGCAGTTGTCAGTCACTTTGAAAGTAACCGTTGAAGAACGAACACCGCCCGAGCAAGCTCCGAGCGGAATATTGGAAACGTCTGCCCACACAAAGCCATTGACACAGGTACTGCTCGCTACTGCGTTGCCATGATTGGCGAGCCATGCTTGGTAAGCCGAATTGGCGTTGCCATTCATGCAAGTATGATTTATATTCATCGCTTGAGTGGTAATCGTAACTTGGGCTGCCAGCTTTGGGAGGCTGCACCAACTACTGAAGAAAATAGTCAAAAATGTGACTACGAAGAGTTTTATTTTATAATTCATATTCTAAAAAATTAAGATTCATTTTTTTATAATAAAAGCAATACCAAAGCGTACGCACTTCGTGCAGGACGCAGAATGGTGGATTTTTTTTCAACTTAAATACGACAACCAGCACGCCGTCCCAAACGGGAGCGACTGCTAAATTTCAGTTGGGTACAGTTGAAATTGGTTCGATAAATTAAAATTGTAAGTCGGCTACACGCAAGCGCGAAGCGACGAAACTTGGGTCAAAAAGTTACTCTGTAGGTATTGAACTTTGGAGAAATCCAAAGTAAAGCGGGCGGTACGGGACGTAGTAGGTAATCATGTTTCGGTAATCGGTAAAGTCAGTTTTCGAGTATGGATTCAGGTTCGGGTCTGAAGCCGAGTGCAATGTTCGGAATATTTTTTCATATTATCAAATTTTAAGTAATAAATCATATTTTTTTGATTATTTTTTAATCTGAAATGAAACGAGTGTGACGGAGCAAACGCTGCCGTAAGAAAAAAAATAAACAAAATTTAGGCTATTTCTCGCTAAAAAAGTGTATCTTTGTTGAGGGTATTTTGATGCAAATCAAGCTATCTTTTTATTCGAGTTAAAATTTTATTTTTACATAAAATACCGACAAAAACACCGTGAAGGTTGATATTTATTGATAAAAAAACCTAAAAAAACTGTGCCATGCGATTAGTCAATTTGGACAATGAAGTTTATTTTAAAAAAGTATTTACAGACCCCGAAGTTTTTCGGAGTTTTGTCCGCGATGTGACAGGGGTAGATATGCCCGATGCGAAAATAGAAACCGAAAAACAGTTGGAGCGGCGCGTGTCGCCGATTCGTTTCAAACTCGATATTTACGCCGAAAGTGCCGACAAGCGAGTGCTGATAGAAATCCAAAGGATAGAATACGACTACAATTTTGACCGATTTTTGCACTATTTTTTGGCATCGCTCGTGGACTTGCAGCGCGACAGCAAGGACTACAAATTCGAGCAAGATGTCTATACGATTGTGGTGCTGACCGCGCCCTACACCGTCAAAACAAAGACTGGCGAGCCGTTGTTGGACGATGTTTTGGTGTCCAATCTGAACCCTCGCACGCTGCAAGACCAAGTGCGGGTGATGTATCCGCACCGACTTATCTTCCTCAATCCCAACCACTTA
>JAYUHK010000092.1:0-54337 GCA_043767025.1 Saprospiraceae bacterium
CTCTTCAAAATAATGAAGGTCATGTTTTGCTTCGTGGTTGAATTTATCTAAAAATTCTTTTTCGTAAGATTTTGTACTAAATACGGCTATTTTCATTCGGTTGTTTGATAGAGGAATATATTTACATTCGTGCCATGTACCAATTCAACTGTTTTTCCATCTTTTGAAATTTAAAAATATTGTCGATAATTTGTTGTAAACGGACAAACGCCGTTTCGCTTTTCACCACGTAATCGGTCGCTTTGTGGTGCATACAATCAATGGCAACTTCGATTTTGTCTTGCGATGAAAGCATAATCACGGGAATATCCGCCTTAAATATTTTAATCTTATCTAAGGTTTCCAATCCATTCATGGCGTTGGGCGTGATACCGTCCAAGTGGTAATCCAGAATGATAATATCGGGCGTGTGGGCAAGATTTTTTAGACACAACTCTCCCGACGGGAAAGTCAGCACCTTGAAATCCGCCGCGTGATTAAATTCAATTTCTAAAGACTTCAGAAACAGAGGGTCGTCATCAACCAGAAATAAAATTATTTTATCTTTTGTATTCATTATTTTACTTCATTTAAAAGTTTCAGTTCCATTTCTAATTCCCTACATACTTGCAGGCAAGTTGTTTCGAGTTGGTTCACCATCGTTGAAATATCTTCTGTAAATTGTTGAGCATCTGCAAATTCTTGGATTTTCTTGGCAAGGAGTTCATAATCGCTGTGAATACCCATGATGGAGAAGGACGGAATCATTTTGTGAATGGTCGCCGAAAGCATTTTCCAATCTTTTTCTTCAAAACTTTTTTTGATTCCTTTTATGAGTGACGGAGTTTGTTCCAAATACAACGAAATCATTTCTATCATCAATTTTGGATTAGATTTTGTTCTCTTTTCCAAAAACGATAAATCAAAGTATTTTATTTTTTGCGCCAAATCAAGTTCAATCTTTTTAAGATTAGTTTCAGCCTTTGATTTTTTTACAAAACTTAGTATTTTATTGTACAAAATTCTTTCATCGACGGGTTTTGAGATGTAATCGTCCATGCCGATAGCCCTGCATTTCTCTACGTCCATCGTGGTTACATCTGCCGTGAGGGCAATGATGGGGATAGTTGATTTCATCACATTTCGGATATAAGTGGTAGCTTCAAACCCATTCATTTCAGGCATTTGCAAATCCATCAAAATGAGGTCATAAGCGGTGGTTGCCAATTTCTCAATCGCGAGTTTGCCGTTTGAAACAATCGTGCTTTCAAAGCCAAAATCCTCCAAAAGTGTTTTCATGAGTAATTGGTTCAGTTTGACATCTTCCGCCACCAAAACCTTGATGTGTTGAACTTCTCTGTCGAAATCAAAATGCTCTTGTAATAGTTCGGGCTGCAAATAACTTTTTTTGAAAGGCAAAATAAAACTAACCCATGTGCCTACGTTCAGTTCGCTTTTGACGCTAACGCTACCTCCTTGCGTTTCAACGAGCTGTTTTACGATTGCCAAGCCCAAACCAGTGCCACCATAAAGCCTCGAACTTCCGCTGTATGCCTGTTGGAAGTTTTCAAATATTTTTCCTATTTTTTCTTCCTCGATACCGATGCCCGAGTCCCCGATGGTGAAAGCTATTGAAACGGACTGGTCGTTTTCTTTCAACAGTTTTGCGGCAACCGAAATGCTTCCTTTTGAGGTAAATTTTATGGAATTACTTGCCAAATTGAGTATAATTTGGTTCAGCCGCACAGGGTCGCCAATCAGTACTTCGGGAATTTTCTCGTCAAAGTCAATCAACAAATCCAAGTTTTTTTCTTGAATTTTCAAATCAAATAAATACAACATGGACCGAATGGAGTCCGAGAGTTTGAAGGGAATTTCTTCAAAAGTCATTTTACCCGATTCTACTTTTGCCAAATCCAAAATATCGTTAATCAACACAATCAGGGAGTCCCCACTCAATTTTATAGCAGAAAGGTATTCCCTTTGTTTGTCCGTCAATTCGGTTTTCAAAAGCACTTTCGTAAAACCAATGATGGCGTTCATCGGAGTCCGAATCTCGTGGCTCATGTTAGAGAGAAACTGTTGCTTGGTTTTCACTGCATTTTCGGCAATGCTGGTAGCGGATTCGGCTTTTGCTTTTGCTACTTCGGCAGTTATGGTAGCTAATTCTGCCTGAATTTTTGCCGCTACTAATTCCTTCTCAAACTGCTTTTGTATAGTGACATCTCTTGCAGCAATCACTGCGCCGATTACTTTTCCTTCTTCATTTCTGTAAACCGAACCGTTGAAAAGCACGTCGGTCAAATGATGGTCTTTGATAATCAATGGATAGTTGAGTACATACCCTTTGGCAAAAATCTCGCGATAAACTTTTTTCGCTTTCATGGAATCCGTAAAATATGTAAAGAAATCTGTATTGATTAGAGCTTCTTTTTTTTTGCCAATAACCTCAACCGTAGCATTATTGAGGTCTGTAATCTTTCCTTTTGTGTTGATTATAAAAAGTGGATCACGACTTGCCTCTATCAAACTGCGGGCATAATTGGCAGATTTTAGTTCAGCCGTGTGTTTTTCATTTTCTAATTTCTGAAAAGTAAGTTCTTCGTTGGGAATTACGAAATCAGCCGCTTTTTTTGCCTTTTCATTGTTCTGAAAGTCTAATTTTTTGTTCGCAACCACCAATTCTTTGGCACGCTTTTCCGCCTCCCGTTGCAGAAAAGTAAGTTCTTTGTTGGTAATTACTAACTCTGCGGCGTGCTTCGACATTTCTTTGAGTTGAAAAGCGAGGGCTTCATTGGCAGCTTTCAGTTCATCATATTTTAGTAGTTTTGCCATATTTTTTTTAGAAATAAGTAAAAATTTCTTAAATTTCGTTGATTGGATTTCGTTTTTTTTCCTTCAAGTTTTTGAAGTGTGACGGAGAAAGTCCTGTTACTTTTTTGAACTGTGTGGACAAGTGAGCCACACTGCTGTAATTCATTTTGTAGGCAATTTCGGTAATATTTAATTCTCCATAAATAATCAACTCCTTGATTCTCTCTATTTTATGTCCAATCATATACTGCTCGATGGTTATTCCCTGCACCTCTGAAAACAAGTTTGCCATGTAAGTATAGTCATGGTTCAGTTTTTGACTCAAATAATCTGAAAACTTAATCGCGGGCAAATCTTCGGTGTAGTGGACAAGCTCAACGATAGCAATTTTAATCCGCTCTATCAAGATGGCTTTCTTGTTATCCATCAACTCCAAACCAACCATAAGTAGCGATTTTTGCAGCTCTTCGAGTTGCTCCGCTGAAAGCTCTTCCATCACTTCCACTTCGCCCAAATCTACCAAAATGAAGTGATGCCCCAGTTTCCGGAGGATATCCTTGACCACCATTTTGCAGCGAGTGCTTACCATATATTTTATGAAAAGTTTCATATTCGTTTGTCGAAAGTTTTAATCTTCATATCCACTTTTTATCACGGTCGAAATCATCTTGAATTGTTGAGTAGCATTGAAAATGTGCGAAGCATGGGCGGGAATAATGATGCCTTCCCCTAATTTGAGGTGGTGCATCTTTTTGTCAATGATAATTTCGGCAGAGCCGTCAATGATTTGGATGTAGGTATCGAAAGGAGAAGTTTTTTCTGCCAATTCTTCCCCAGCACTGAAAGAAGAGGCGGTGATATTACCCGTAATTTTACGGATAATTGTTTTGCTTACCACGGCATTCGGTAAATACTCAATAATCTTAACAATAATATGCGCTATCCCTTTCTCCAATTCAATCGTGTCCATACCTTTTTTCATAATCGTTTAATTTGACTAACTTAATGTGTAAAGATAGGTACTTTAATTGACGAATCGTTACAGAATTATGGTAGAAGGTTACATAATTCATAGATTTTGATAGGAAAAGCTATCGATATGATAATAATTTTAGGCGTGTTTTAGACACTTTCCAACACAAATTTTATCCTCGGGCGTTTGGTTCTTTGTTTGATTTTTATGAATTTTTCAATCGTCATTCTCGCCATTAGATAGCTTACGGTTGATTCTGCCCCTTGATTCAGATTGATATAGGTATCCTCCAAACCGTCGTAACAGCCACCCGTGCAGGGGTTGTAGATGATTTGATGGAGGTGATTTTTTCCTAAAAACCAATCGAAAGCAATACTCATTTTATTTTTATAATCTTCGGCTGGGAAAGCATCTTGAAATTTTGCTAAAGCTAAAATCGTATAAGCGACATCTATGGCTTGTTCGCCACCGATAGCTACCTGATTTTGAGCATCTTTTTTCAACAACCAGCCTTTATTTGAAATCACTTTAATTTTGTTGCTGGTAAATATTTTAGACAACAAAAAATCCATGGAGGTTTTCGCTATTTTTTGATAAATTGGTTTATCAGTTGCCAACCATGCGCACAAAAGTGCTTCGGGCAAAATACTGTTTCCATACGTCAAATAGCTTTCAAACCATTCCCAATCGGTCTCCGCTTCGTGGCGATACATCTGGACTAAACGGTTGGCGAGTTCAGTAATTAAGGCTTTATCTTGTGAATGATTATTTCTTAAATTTCTGTAATACAATCCTTTGATAATGAAAGCAATAGCCCGAGTAGAATGAATTTTTTGGACATTCGACAAGGCATTTTGCAGGATTATTTCGGCTTGATTTACCATTTTGTCGGGTAATATTTTGTGCAAAGAAATCAAAAATCCTACTGCCCAAATCGCCCGTCCGTTTGAATCTTCAAGATTGGTTTGAGCGTTTTGTTCCGTGAAAAGCATATCTTCATTTACATAGTTCAAAAAATTACCTTTGGGTTGGAGGCAAAATGCAATGAAGTCCAGATATAGTTCAATCAAGGGTAAATCAGCTACGTCGCGGGTGGATTCATAATGTTGGCACATTGCCACCATAGCCCGAGCATTGTCATCTAATGTATATCCCGAGTCAATATCGGGTTGGTCGATGACAGAAAATTGAACCATTCCAAAAACAGTCGTTAGTCTTTTGAGGTGATTTAGGTTAACGGCAGGGATTTTGTACGATAACTTAATGATACCATTGGTCATTTTTTCAAACAAAAGGGCGTGAGCAATGGCGGCATTTTCCCAAGCCGATGGAGCAATTCTGTGCAAACCATTCATGCTGATATTTTTCCTTTGTTCGTTGTTATTTAACAGCGTGTTTACTGCACTCGACAGCTGGTCTGAATTACCAAAATCAATTAAAATCCCTGCATCATTTTTCAAAAATTCTTTGGCATGAGGAATGGGCGTGGACACAATAGCACACCCGCAACTCATGGCATAAGAGAAAGTGCCACTCACAGCTTGATTGGGGTCTTTGGACGTAAATAAGTAAATATCAGTGAGTTGTAGATATTCTAACAGTCTTGGCAAAGGCAAAAATTCATTGACAAAAAGAATGTGTTCGCCAATTTTTAAGTTTTCAATTATCATTTCTAACTTTTCACGATACACTTCTCTTTCTTGCTTGACGACCGAAGGATGCGTTTTTCCGATAATCAAAAACATTACTTCGGGGTTATTTTTGATGATGTTTGATAAACCATTGAGCGTAGTTTCGATTGATTTACCCGAACTCAAAAGCCCGAAAGTAGAAAGTATTTTTTTGCCCGTAAGCTGATATTTTGCTTTCAATAATTCCCTGTCTGAATGGGGTGTTAGATGCGTACCGTGCGAGATTACAGAAATTTTTTCTGCCTTAATTCCGTAGGTATCTACCAAAATTTGTTTTGAGGTTTGGGTCATTACCACTACCTGCTCACATACGTCCGCAATTTGCTGAACTCTGAACCTCAATAGTCCATCTGGATTTGGTAAGACGGTATGAAAAACAAGGCTTACTGGTTTGTGGAGAAGTCCTACAAACTGAATCAAATCATCTTCTCTATGTCGGAACAAACCAAATTCATGTTGAATCATTACCACTTGAATAGCAGCATCTTGATTGATTTTTTGAGCTAATCTTTCGAGAGATTTTGGTCTATCAATGTTCAAGTTAAATTTTATTTCTTCTGGATAATCATAGTGTTCATCTGTGGACTCCAAAGGGCAAATGGTGATGCCAAAGGAATGATTGAACTTATTTTTCAAGGCTTTTGTCAGGTCTTGGGAGTAGGTTGCGATGCCACACTCGCGGGGCGGGAAAGAAGTGATGAATAAGATTTGAGGCAGATTTTGCTTTATTTTTCTTATTGCTTCAAATTTCCTGACGGGTTCTTTTAGCAGCAAATTGTTGCTGTGGTGAAATTGGATAACGTTTTTCATTGGTTTTTTAGATTTAACATTAGTTCTTGTAATAAGGCTGACAGACTGACCGAAACTACCGCAATGCGCTCGTCGGCAGCTCCATAATAAATGTAGAGGGTATCATCAAAAAGGGCGGTTCCCGTCGGGAAGCACACGTTATTTACTTCGCCCTTCAACTCCCAACTAAACTCTGGTTTGAACAAAGGATAAGGCAATCGGGCAATTTCTTTTTGCGGGTTTTCTAAATCAAGCAAAGCGGCACAGGCTGAATAAACAAAACCTTTGAGCGTGTCGTGCACACCGTGATAGATGAGAAGCCAGCCGAATTTTGTTTCAATGGGTGGACAGCCACCCCCAATGTAACTAACTTCGTGTTCATATTTGGGAGCAAGCACGATGTATTCCTTAAAATGCAGAAAGTAATTCTTCCAAAAAGAGTAAGTCAAGTCTTCTATTTCATTGATTCCCACCACGATTTGAATATCGGGTTTGATGCGGTGCATGAAATAAAATTTACCGTGAATTTTTCTCGGAAAAAATATTACATTCTTGTCCCAGACATAAAAACTTTTTCCATGATTTTCAAAAATACGCTCATGTTCATTGTAGCGAACGTATTTTCCATTTAATTTCCCTTTTTCTTCCGCCAAATAACTAAATTCTTGGTAGGTCAGCAAAGGGACAATTAGTCCTTTCTTCGTCCAGTGAATCAAATCTTCCGAAACCGCCAAAGCACCCAAAGCATTGTTGCCATCGTAGGCGGTGTAAGTCAGATAATATAAATCTTCAATTTTAACGATTCGGGGGTCTTCCAACCCCTGAGATTCGTACTCGAACTCAGGAACAAGAATGGGTTTTTCGGAGCGTTCTACGACCGTTAGCGGACCCAATAATTTGCAGTATCCAATACTTGAATGATTGCCTTGAGCCACTGCCCTGTAGAAAAGGTGAACGTCCTGCCCTACTCTCAAAGCGGCAGGATTCAAAACGCCCTCATTTTCAAAATCAAGGATAGTTTTGTTCAGTAAAACACCTTCTTTTTTTATGTCTATCATGATTTTTGAAATAAAATTACGCTTTCAATTTTCCTTACTGTCTTTCTTTCCGCGTTGGTTTCTTGGGTAGTTCGCTTTTCTTTCAGTATCAGTGTGTGAGGTTCATTGCTTGTTTTTTGTTCTTTTCTTTAGATATTGAACGATTCGTTTTAAAGCGAATGAAGTTTAAAATATTCCCTTACGAAAGCCAATTCTTGGTTTTCGGTCATTTTATCCGTTTGTTTTACGTCAATTTTAATTTTGTCAAAAAGTGCATTTTCACTCAAAATATTAAAAAGTTCGTGTTTGGCATCGGTTGGTCCAAAGATGATTATGTCATCGTATTTGAGAATTACTTGGCTGATTTTTTTATAATAGTCAGCTGCCAAATGCTGCTCTTTGTGGTGCATCGTGTATTCGCTTCTGTGCAAAGTTTCTTGTTTGTCTTTGTGCGAAAAATCAGACTTAATGACGGTAGTTCCCAACGAATCTCCGTGTTGGGCAATTAAATGGGCTTCGGAATGATCCATCCAGATGCCTAAATGTTTAGCGTTGTTCATAATTTTTTAGTTGACTAAATTTTTGTGGGGAATTTACCTCCAACACAAAGGTAAGCGGAGTCGGACTTGAAAATTTTACGAAATTATGTTTAAAATTTGCATGATTCACACTTTTGATTTTAAGCGGTATAAATAAAAGCCCCGTTATCTTATTTTGTCATCTCGGAATAAGGTATTGTGCAACAAGTTTTCCAAAAAATATACTGTTGATTGTTGTGGAAATATAAAATAGTTGAGCGATAAACCCCCGCGCATCAAAACCTGTGAATTTCATAAGTTATATCCGAAATTGTATAATTCCGTTCTCAAAAATACCACCACCTTTGTCTTATTGTTTGCACACTTTGACTCAAGGTACGGTGACAAAATAATAGGTTGCCTACAATCAAATTGAAGAAATCGTCAAAATTTGTAATAGTAAATCAATAAAAATTTTAGAAATTTTAAAGCACAATATTTAAAATAATAATTGCAATTTAAAACCAAAATCATGAAAAATTTAAAAGAACAAGAAGACGTAACGACAACGAAAATCGAAAATGTAACTGCAAAAATACCTTCGGACGTATTTTTGCTCTCCGCCAT
The DNA here is from genome assembly GCA_043767025.1 of Saprospiraceae bacterium. Taxonomy (GTDB): domain Bacteria; phylum Bacteroidota; class Bacteroidia; order Chitinophagales; family Saprospiraceae; genus JAYUHK01. The sequence goes on from JAYUHK010000092.1 coordinate 8,429, forward strand.
CGGAGCCATCGGAATTTCACTCACATTAAAATTAATGAAAAGAAAAGACGATTCAGACTTTGTTGGACAGTGGGTTGCCCCAATCTTATTATTGGGCGTTTACAACAAATTGGTTAAGCAAGCCAAGTAAAATTAGCTTCATTAAAAGCGATTTCAGACTCTTCCGAACTAAAAAACAAAAAATATGAAAAAAAATCTTCCGCTGTACCTGTACGGCTCAATGATAATTGTAGCGGGAATTTTTCTTCTCTTCTCACAGTATTATACTTTCCAAATCGTAAGATACACACTGGGAGGCATCTTGACCGTCGGAGCCGTGTTCGCATTTCTCGCCTCATTCTTACGTCAGAGAAAACACACAGAATTTGCCTATCACGAAATGCACGCCATGACAATGATGTTTTATGGGTTTTCAGTTTTGTTCTTTGCAAACACATTAGAAACGCTGACATATTTTTCAACTTTTCTATTTTTTTTCTACACATTTTCAGAAATTACTTTTTGCACTTGGCTCCTAAACTTGAAAGGAAGAGTCAATTTCAAAATATTACTCATTCGATTGGTTCTTGGATTAGTAGCTGGTGCCGGAACCGTCGTAATCGTGTATTACCCGCGCAGTGGAGCTGTTAATTTGGAAGGCTTTGGAGTGCTTTTTATCACAATAGGTATCAATATTTTACTGTATGTCCCGATTATAAAAATGAAAGAATCAAACCTAAATATTCAAAATATTAATGATTTGCCTTTTCAAAATCCTCAAAAATGAAATAAGAACTTAGTGCATCAAGAATTGTTTATTAAGATAAAATTCAAATCATAAAACAAAAATTAATATGAAATTAGCCATATTCGTCATTGCTATATTATCCATATTATTAATCATTTCTCAACTATATTTTGCGATGGCAAAGACAGAAACCCAACCGTATCAGGTAATTAAAAGCGATAAAGATTTTGAAATACGGTTATATCCTCCAGCAACGATGGCGAGTATATCGATGGAGGCAAAAACGTACAAAGAATTGTCCTCAACTGGATTTAGAAAATTGGCTTCCTACATTTTTGGGGGGAATGAGGATAAAAAAAATATCGCCATGACAACGCCCGTCCACATGGATATCAACGACTCCTATTCATCAATGAGTTTCGTAATGCCCGCCGATTACAATAAGGCTAATCTGCCAAAACCCAATGATAGTTCCGTCAGTATCAGGACTACAGCCGAAGAATACGCTGCCGTCATTCAGTTTGGCGGCTACGCCAATGATGAGGACATACAAAGGAATACTATCAAATTAGGAAATTCTTTGAAGGCAAGTGGCGTGGATTACTACGGAAATTTTCGCTTTTTGGGTTACAACGCTCCGTATCAATTTTTGGGAAGGAAAAATGAAATTATTGTGAATGTGCGTTGGAATCAAAAATAAAATACTGTTTTTTGATGAAATAAAAAATACATTGACTTATGAACGCGTCTAAAGTAAACTACTTATTTTTTTTTCGTTCCTTTATTATTAAACTATTAAATTAAAAAAATGAAAGCAAGCATTGGAATTACCGAAATCAACAGCCAAGCTGTTGCAAACGAATTGTCAAAAATTTTGGCAGACGAATTTGTGCTCTACACAAAAACAAGAAAGGCGCATTGGAATGTCGAAGGCGCAGATTTTTATGACAAGCACAAGTTTTTTGAAACACAATTTGGTCAAATAGACGAATTTATTGACAAAGTAGCGGAGCGTATTCGTTCAGTCGGTCACTATGCGCCAGCGACGCTCAAAGAGTTTTTATCACTTACACACCTCACGGAAATGAGCCGCGAAAAGAACGACAGTCACGGATTCATCAGGGAACTTTTGACTGACCACGAAAGCATTATCATTCATCTACGAGAAAATATCAATCGTTTCGCAACTGAATTACACGACCTTGGCACGAGCGATTTTATAACAGGACTCATGGAAGAACACGAAAAAATGGCTTGGTTTTTACGTTCACATTTAAAATAAATTTTTAACGGAATATTGGCAATTCAGCGGAGGCAGTTGATGGTATAAAAGCTGACGGATACACCGAAGATTTTAATTTGAGGCAAAATTGTATTGAGTGTATTTAAAGTCTGGTAGAATTTCGATGAATTTTTTTTGCGCCGACGGAGTTTCTAAAAAAAGATACAAAGCTCAACATCAAACAAATAAGTTAGCAAACTTCGTGCGCAGCGTCGGTATCAGAGTGCGAATTTGAGTAAACTAACCAATCCGCGTTCCATTTTTTGTGGAATGTGTGACATTCAATAAAACAACTTTGCCATCTTCTTCCACTGCGCCCAACACCAAAACTTCCGAGAAAAAATTGGCAATTTGTCGAGTCGGAAAGTTGGTTACAGCCATTATTTGCTTTCCAATCAAGTCACTTTTTTTGTAATAATCTGTAATCTGCGCACTTGATTTTTTGAAGCCGATTTTTTCGCCGAAATCTATACACAACTGGTACGCAGGCTTTTTTGCCTTCGGAAAATCTTCCGCCGTCACGATAGTTCCGACGTGGATTTCCACTTTCATAAAATCATCAAAAGTTATCATTTTATAAGTTGTTTGATGTGTAAAGTAATGTTTATCAACATAATAGCTATCAACAACAAGGCTAAATATCTCAAAACAGGACTTTCTAAAATAGAGTTGGAGGCTTCATTTTTTGTTTTATTGAGTTTTTTTAGCGCAGCCAAGCGATAAACATAGCCGCCCAAAAGCAACAAAAAAAACTCAAAAATTAAACCCAAAATATCCATTAGTTCACCAGTTTTGATACTTCATTTTCTAATTCTATTTCCTCAAAGTTGCCAGTTTGTTTGTTTTTCTTCACGTTTTCGGAGCGAAAATAACGCCCATTCATTACCACATAAACGCCTACTGGCAGCGTCTGGACAAATGCCAACGCACTTCCAAGATTAAAAAACCCGTCGGACGACATTCCGAATGCGTACGGAATCATCGCCCCAGTGATGACGATGGTTTTTTGCTCCAAATCCTCCATCGAAGACAGATGCGTAGCGGTTTCGACCATTTTGTCCGTGCCGTGCGTTATCAAAATCCGGCGACTTTGAGATTTCTTACAGTTGTGCGCCACAATATCCAAATCTTCTGCCGTCATCTCCAAGCTATCCACCATCATCAGCGTCCGAATATCAATATCTATGCTGCACCGTCCGCGCTCAAACATCTCCCCAACATGAGAATTTTTGAAATAAAGCTCGCCCGTCAGGTAATTGTATTCCTTATCAAACGTGCCTCCCGTGACAAAAACTTGAATCATTTTGTATAAAATTTTCGCAAAAATACGAAAAAAAATACGTTGCAATAAATAAAAAACGAGTTCTTAATTTTTTCTTCATTCCTTACACAAACTTGTCCGCACAACTCGAGCTGGCAAAAGCATCAGGTTTCATCTTGAACTCAAAACCCATACCCCGAATGTAGCCCATCGCCTCTTTGAGCGCAGAATTGGACTGAAAATGCGGGTCTGTGTTGATGTCAGCGTGGATTTCTAATGCGACGTGGTAAGTTTCAAACACCGGACAAAGCGCGTAAGCTATCTCGATGGATTTAGAAACTTCAATCAACATTCGTTCTTTGATGGACATTTTTTGGGTGGATTGGGAGCGATTGACGTACATGAAGCCGCCTCGCCCTACGCGCAAAAACACAATTACGGTCGCAAAGTCTGTCACACCATTTTGTGACTGCGAGTCAGTACCGATGCAGACTTTAATTTTGTTTCCGAGCGCAGTTTCCTCCCGTATGGTTTTTTCTACAGCCTCCAAAATAGGAAGTTGGATATTCTCTCCGTTCAATTTTCTCCAGCCTATCATATTTTAAATTTTTAAAATGACTTGCAAGATTGCTCTTTTGAAAAATACTTTAGGAACGCATCTAAAATAAGCTACTTATTTTTTCTTTATTCCTTATTCTAAACGAAACATACCGTTTAATTTTTGTTTTATACCGTTTCCTAAATCTACACAAAGTTATCAACATTAAACTCTACTTTTGCACTGTGTAGTTTTCTCATAGTATGTTTAGTTCTCCAACACGACAGATTCCTACCTAATTTTTCTGCAAGTGTTGGAGACTTTTTTCTGAATTTTTTTTGTAAAATCCAACATAAAAAAAGCCTGTTGTTCTTTTCAGAACATCAGGCTTTTTGTTTTTTATCGGTCGAATATTATAAAAAAATTACCTGATTACTAATTTTTGCGTCCATATTTTTCCGCTATTTGCAGAAAATGTAACAAAATAAACGCCTGCCGCATAACGCTCCGCATGAAGAAAATAACGACTCTCTCCTACTGGTATTCTCCCTTCAAAGATAGTTTCTACATCTCTACCCAAAATATCTTTTAGGTTAATTTTTGAATAAGTTTCCACACCCGAAATGACTGGAATACAGGTGATTGAAGACGCAGGATTCGGATAAATATCCAACATTTGTGGAGCTTTTTCTATTTCATTCGCAGAGTTAGAAATTAAAATTTTGAATTTCCAATATCCTTCGGGTGCTGGCATTGGACGCGCAATTTGCTTTCCCGAAGTAGAAACAGCCGCAATATAGTAATAAACACTTGTTCCATTTATTTGTTCAGGAATAGTTCCAGACCAAATATTATTTGTAGCATCGGTGATATTCATCGCCAACGGCAGATAATTTCCGTTTAGACTTGTTTTGTACCAAATCGTAGCTTCCGAAACACCGCTTTTATGCTTGATGGTCGCATTGACCGAGTAGCCTTGCGGTTTAGAAACTGTCACATCTCGAAGCCTTTGATGAACAATAAGCAGTGGATTTGTGACACCGATTTCTTTCGTTATACAGTGAACCGCACCAGACTGCGTAATAATCGAATTACAATTATTGATGCCAATAATCTGATAGCCGGGCATATTTTCTTGCCAAATCCTTTGAGCCACCGTGTCGTATTTTTGCTCATAAAAAGGCACTAAAATACTTTTATTTACAAAAGACGCATTTGCATACGTCCGATAGTCGCCATTGCTATCCGGGAAAGAACCGCCTGCATCTGGCGGCATCGGGATTCTTACTACACGGTACGGAGTACCGAAAACACTCATTTTTTGGCTCAAAACATACTGTAAATTAGCCTCTATTTGCGGTCCGTCTGCAACGCCGTCGGGATATTGACCCACCAAAAGAGTTTCTTCATCGAGCAGTTTCATGTGCATATCTATATGGTGTATCAAGTCGTAAGGTAAAATTTCCATCTTGACGTATCTCGAAATTCCCATAAAATTTTTCATAATTGCGTCCACTTCTGGCTCTGTTTTTGGGGTGGTAGGAATATTGTCACCAATACCGTCATTTTCATCTAAAATGAGCTTCGAGGCAAACGCCGTTCCCAATCCATCTGTCATATAATTTCCGCCCGTATTCACCAAATCAAAAGGGGCAATCGAATTTTTAATGAATGGAATATTCAAAAAATTTGCTATCTTTTTGGGTACTACTGTATCGTCTGAAGGACGATTTCGATTGTACTTCCAATCCAGCATAACCAATGAATCCACCGAATTTAGATATACTGAATTAGGACCATAATCCCGCACCCATATTCTATCTACGTTAGAAGTAACGATAGAAATATTGTTTGTATCTACATTTGCATTATTAAGTTCGGTCTGTACAGTCGCAGGTGTAGAAGTCATAATCATCACTCTGCATTGGCTTTTTGCAGCCTTGATGATGTCTATTAAATTTTTCTTAATTTCGGTATCGCTCGGCTTCCAACTTACGCAGAACGCCTGCACTTCTTCCCACTCTGCCATAGAACGAATATGACTACCGACTGGCTGTTGAGCGAAAATATTGACTGTCACAAAGCATAAAATAAACGTAATTATTTTTTTCATAAATTTTGATTTAAAAGTTCACATTTTTTATTAAGCGAATCCGATTGTTGCTTTTTTTCGTGTCATACTTTTGCCTAATTCTATCATTTTTAAAGCTGTTTGTGCTGCTTCTATTCCCTTATTACCGTGTTTTCCGCCTGCCCTATCGATTGCTTGTTGCTCATTATTGGCGGTAATAACTCCAAAAACAATAGGCTTACCAGAAATCATACCCATTTGTGCCAGCGAATTTGCTACTGCACTACTAATATAATCATCATGTTTTGTTTCGCCTTTTATGACACAACCCAAACAAATAACGGCATCTAAATTTTGGCTTGATGCTAACATCTTGGCAGCCGTTGGCAGCTCAAAAGTTCCCGGTACTTGCGCGGTATAGATTTTATCTGGATTCGCGCCGTGTTTTATCAATGTTTCATAGCAACTTTCGTACATTTTGTGGGTAATATGTGGGTTCCAGTTGGCGACTACCACGCCGATATTCCAAGATTCTGCGTTTGGCATAGCCTCTGCGTCGTAATCCGACAAATTTTTTAATGCTACAGACATATAATTATTGTTAATTTTGTGACATAAATCTACCTGAAAACAAATTTCATGTAAATTTAGTTTTTTTTTTGATTTAAAACTAAAAAAGTGAATGAGTAAAATTTATAAAATAATAATATTTTTAGGTATTTTGTGTCAGACTAAAAACCAAAATTTAGCTGCACAAACTATAGATACTATTTTTTTGGGCAATTCAGTTTATATGGATTCCGTTGTTATCAGAGCTTCAAAAATCGGCTTTGATGCACAGGATTTCATTCTCCGTATGCAGCAAGATGAGTCTTTTTACAAAGCGTTTAAAAACTTGCGTTTTACATCTTATAATTCTGATAATCAATTAGTTATAAAAAGTAAAAGAAATAAGATTACAGCCTCTTTGAGCAATAAAATACACCAAAATTGGAATGGAAAATGTAGAAGTATGAAAGTTTTATCGGAGAAAACGGAGGGCGACTTGCTCGACGACTCCAACGATTACAACTACTATACAGCTAAACTATTGGACAGACTTTTTTTCACACACGGCGAAATTTGTGACAAAAAAGAATTGGTAGAAGAAACACCCGAAATGCAAAAAGATGTATCAAACAGTCATGTTAATGAGTTGAAAAAATTAATTTTTAAGCCCGGTCAAGCCGTAGATGTTCCGTTTGTAGGCTCTAAAACGGCAATTTTTTCTCCTGAAATGCGACCATATTATGATTATTCAGTGACTTCAAAATTATACGCAGAAAAAATTGATTGTTACGTTTTTGCAGCATTCGTAAAGCCTGAATTTCTAACTAAAAAAGAAGGTAAAACCGTAATTAAATATTTAGAAACTTACTTTGACAAACTTACAAAACAAGTGGTGGCAAGGCGTTATCAGTTACAATACAGTAATTTTTGGTTTGATTTTGATGTAAAAATGGACATTCAACTGACTAAAATTGGTACTAAATATTTCCCCCAGCACATCAGCTACGACGGCAACTGGAATGTACCGTTTCAGAAGCGAGAAATCGCCAAATTTAATATTTCTTTCTATGATTTTGGTCTTTAAGAAAGACAAAAAACTTAAAAATTGAGGCTATACTTGACTAAATCCTCCAATCGTCCAAGTATTTTACATAGATTTTAGCGAGGTTCAAAGCGTCGTCAGTTGCTCTGTGTTGTTTGCCCGTAAAAGCAATATTTTCTTTGTCCAACACTGTCATCAAACCGATAGAATTTTTTATTTTTTTGAAATCTTGGTACTGCTGTTTCATATTAATAAAATTTTGCAACCAATCCGTATCTAAATTGTGTAATTTAGAATCGTTGATTAACATTTTTTTATCGAAACTACCCCACGAACACAACACAAAGTCCTCATTATCAACATCAATCCAATCTTTGAACATTTCAATAACGACCGGAAAAGTCTTAGCTCTACTCACGTCTTCTTGCCTAATTCCTGTCAATTCTTTACAATAAACTGACAAGTCAGGGTGCAAAACTGGCTTAATGAATTTGGTAAAAACTTCTTCTATATCTCCAAATAAATTGAGTTTGCACGCCCCCAACTCAATGATTTCCTGCACCAATGCTGTATTGGAGTTCATCCAACAGGTAGCCTCGATATCGTAGATAATTATAGTCACAAATATTGTTTTTTTTTGATTAATTTTTTACTTCTTTCCACTCCAAATTATCCAATAATTCGTCAAAAAAACGCTCAAATTGGAGCAAATTTTTAGGCGCAGAAAAATTATTACTGACTTTCTTCAAATTCACGCTTCCGTCGTCCGACGGTCGAACAGTAGTAGTAGTGGTTGGTAAATCTTGCAATGGATTGCCTGTCACAGGATACTTATTTTCTAAAGAAAAATAACCTAATTCGGTAGCTTTTTCGGTTATTTTTTTAAAAAATTGAGGACCAACAATGGTTTCCCACAAGCCGATTTTAGAAACATTTTTCTTACCAATATAGACTAATTTTCCGCTCGCATAGAGTTTGGCAGCATAAACCGGGCAGCTTCCGAAACACGAGCCGTGCATAATCGAAGCAAGCTCGATAGAATTTTCAGGCTTGAGCGGTGCAGGCTTGGTGGATTGCGATTCTACTTTTGTTTCAGTCACGCTGTCGGGCTTTTTATTATTTTTTAAACTTGCAGCTTGTCTGGTGCTACAAGATGAACAAAAAAGGGTACAAAAAATTAAAAAATAAAGCAGGTCACGCAAATTCATATATTTTTAGATTTTAATTTAACAAGAAGATTACATATATTTGTGAGTAATTTTTAATAAAAAGTCAATTTTTTCTATAAAGTACCCGATTTATGGATAAAAAAGCAGCAAATACAATGATTATTTAGTCAAACCTAACTTTATTAGCAACAGAAAAAACGGATAATTTCCATACATCACGTTTTTTATTTGCTTACCACTGCACATTATTGAACATAACTATCATTGAAATAAACCTATTTAATTTTAATTTAACAAAATGAAGAAAAAAAAACTACTTATTTTCTCTTTTTTCGTATTTATTTTGTCTTTTATTCCATATAATTTGTTGTCACAAATTAGCTTAAATTTTAATTCTGACAAAAAAACAGGTTGCGGTAATTTGCAAGTGAATTTCACTGCATCTGCATCTTCCCTGAACGGAACAATAGTGTCGTGGCTTTGGGACTTGGGTGGCACGCCCGCTACAATCCCCAATCCGTCCAGAATTTTCGGCACACCCGGAAAATATAAAATTTGCTTGACTGTGACCGATAATTTTGGAAATTCGCAGACACTGTGCAAAGATAACGAAATAATTGTCTATTCTATTCCGCAAGCTGATTTTTCTGTCAATCCGAGTTCTGGCTGTGCGCCTTTGAATGTCACATTTAATGATATTTCTTCACAAAATAACTCAAAGATAGTTCGGTGGTATTGGGATTTGGGAGGTTCGGCTAATGTAATTGACACTACGGTCAAGCTCCTAAATATTTCTTCGGTTTATACAATTTCTCCGGGTTTTTCGCCCAAACTAATTATTATAGATACTAATAACTGTGTTGGATCTATTACAAAGAATATTATTGTAAATGCTCCGCCGATAATTAAGGTTTCGACATCGGATACGTTTAGTTGTAAAGCACCTTATTTGGTACAATTTAAAAATAATCTAATAAACAGCAATGTCACATATATATGGAATTTTGGAAATAATCAAACTTATGTCGGAGCAAATCCGCCGCCTATTTTATACAATCAGTCAGGAAAGTTTAATGTCACAGTTAAAGCAATAAATAATATTTCTGGCTGCTCGGATTCAATTATTTTTCCTGCTAATATAAAAATTGGTTATCCAGTTAATTTTTCTTTCACTCCCGAAAATGGTTGTGAAGATTTAGCCGTTCAGTTCTCCGATATTTCTGGAATTCCTGCCGATAGCGTGAAATGGAATTTTGGAGATAGTAACTTTTCAACCGACGCTGCGCCCAACCATTTATACCTAAATGCAGGCTGTTATCAAGTTTCACTTACGCGCTATGTCAATGGCTGCGATGCTACTTACAAAAATATTAGCAAATGTGTTCGTGTCTATAGTACGCCAAATGTCTTTTATTCTTTGGATAAAAACCATTCGTGTAAAATACCTTTTTTGGTAAAATTTTCAGGATTGGGTAATAATATTGTAAAATGGGATTGGGATTTTGGCGATAATACGACTTCAAATTTACAAAATCCAACGCACAATTATTCAACTTTTGGAAATTTTCCCGTAAAATTGACTGTCACAGACATCAATGGTTGTACAAAAATTATTCAGACAGATACCGTAAAAACGCTCGCATTGGACGCAAAAGTTGCAGGCGGTCAAATTCAAGGCTGCAAGCCCTTGACCTATACGCTCGCCGATAATTCTGTCACAGAATCGCCTATTATTTCATGGTTTTGGCAAAGTGGAACACAAACTTCCACCGCTCCTAATCCAACTTTTGCCTTTCCAGATACTGGCTATTACGACCTAAAACTGATAGTCACCAATGCTTCGGGCTGCACGGATACGAGTTATTTTCCCAGAAAATTTGCAGTTGGGCAGCCCCAAATAGTCAAGTTTAATGCAGATATTACAAACGTTTGTGTCGAAAATGCTGTGCAATTTACAGACCTTTCCATAGGGAATTTTGATACTTGGCTCTGGAATTTTGGCGATGGCGGAACGTCTATTGAGCAAAATCCAAAGTATGAATATCAAGATACTGGTGTTTTTACAGTGTCGCTTTTTGTCACTCAACACGGATGCGCCAGCGTTTTGGTTGTTCCAAATTATATCAATGTAGTACCGCCTTTATCCAAATTTGAAGTAGAAAGAAAATGTGAAACACCATTTTTAATTAAATTTAAAAATACTTCTATCGGTTCTGATTCACTTGCGTGGGACTTCGGCGTGTTAAATTCTATCACGGATACGTCAATGTCACAAAATCCACAATTTTTGTATTCTGATACAGGTAAATATACCATTACTCTTACGGTCTTCAACAAGGCTACACTTTGCAAACATAGTAAAGCGTTAGACCTATATATTACCAAACCCAGAGCTAAATTTTTAGCCACTCCTATCAAGGGTTGCGCTCCATTGATTATCGATTTATGTGACACGTCTATTTTTCCTATTTCTTATAAATGGATATCAAATGGAGGTATTTTTTCCAATGATACTATACCTAAAACCCAAATTAGATTCGATACCGCAGGAAAATATACCAACCTAAAATTAGTAATCAAAGATTATAATGGCTGCTTTGATACTTTTATTTATCCTGACACAATTAAAGTAAGCAATATAGTCGCGGGATTTTCGATGTCGCCCAATGCTGGCGGCTGCAAACCAACATCTGTACAGTTTCAAGATACGAGTATTAATAAGTTAGGAATAATTACAAACTCTAATTGGTTGATAACCAATACTTTAAATGACACAATTTATAAAAATTCTGGACTCAATACCTCTTTTTTATTCAATCAGACAGGCATCTATCAAATACTACACACGGTGACAAATAGCTTTGGTTGTCAATCAACGCGCTATGATAGTGTAGAAATTACAACGCCTATCGCAGATTTTACTGCCGACACTTTGAGTTGTACTTCGCATGAGGTAAATTTTATAAATACATCTTTGGGTAAAAATTTGACTTACCTATGGGATTTTGGGGACACTAAAACCTCAATAGAAGCAAGTCCAAAACATTTGTTTCAAAATGAAGGAAATTATTCAATTTGCCTAACTGTGACAGATTTTTTTGGCTGCGACAGTACTTTATGCCTCACAAATTTTATAAAAATCAAGAACCCAAAAGCTATTTTTTCTTTGGATACTAATTATTTGGAGTGTTATATTTTGGAGGCAAAATTCAATAATTTGTCACAAAACGCTATGAATTTTACTTGGAATTTTGGAGATAATAATCAATCAAATATAATTAATCCCCGTCACACTTATACAAATTCTGGAATTTATACTATTTCTCTCATCGCATCAAGCAACCCATTTTGTGCAGATACTTTAAAAATTGATTCTCTGATTCGATTAGAAGCTCCCGAAGGCACTGCACTCTACAAAATAGACACAAGTTGTATTCCAATGAATGTCACATTCTACGGAAATTCTGCATCAAATTGTATTTTTAAATGGGATTATGGCTATGGAAACGTAGTCACAAATTCTATATTTTCTCTAAAAGATACCTCTACTTTTAGCTATAATACCGTCGGTAGATTTTTTCCAAAATTGTTGCTTTTAGACTCCAAAGGTTGCCAGCGACCTATCAATATGGATTCTATACAAACGGCGGACTTGCAGGCAAATTTTATTATTTCGGACACTACTTTGTGTGGAAAAGGTCGTAGAGTTTCTATCCTTAATTTAAGCAACTCCAATCTTCAAATTGAACAATTCAACTGGAAGATGAATGGCGGAACGCCTAATTTTTCGCAGGATATTGAGCCAATTATTCAATACGATTCGGCGGGTACTTTCCTCATTAGTTTACAAATTGCCAACAAATATTGCCGTGATACACTGACAAAAAATAATATAATTCGAGTCGAAAACAAACCAGTAGCGGACTTTACTTTTAATCCCAAAGAAGGCTGTTCGCCACTTCTAATTAATTTTCAGAACCAAAGTTTAACTTATAATGGACTGATTTACAAATACTTATGGAATTTTGGGGACAACATAAAGGATTCTTTGAACTTTAATTCGTCACACACTTACACCTCAAAAAATGATTCTACTTTTAATGCCAAATTGATAGTTGCTTCTTCTATCGGTTGTGCGGACACCATTCGTAAAGAAATTAAAATTTTTGAGCCTATTGATCTGCAACTTTTCTCGAGTAAAGATACCATTTGTATCGGCGAACAGATTCAAATTCGGGCGGATATTAGAAGTGATACTTCTGGCTCGACTTATTTTTGGCAGTCGAATTTTCCCATCAGCTGTTCTAATTGTCTACAACCGACGATTCAGCCCGCACAAAGTGCCAATTATACTTTCAACGTGACGAACAAACGTGGATGCACACTCTCTAAAACGCTTCAAATTTATGTACGACCTTTTTCCGTTCCGCCGCTTTTTGTGACAAATGATACTATCATCTGTTTGGGGACTTCTATCTCTTTGAGTGCAAGCGGTATAAACGACGTTTTTGCCTACCAATGGGATAGCACGCGAGCTGGTCTGAATGAATATCAAAATATAAGAAATCCAATCGCAAGCCCGTCACAAACTACGACTTTCGTTGTTACCTCTACATCTACATTTGGCTGTCGAACTACCGACTCTATTCGGGTCGAAATTGCACCTTTGGTCTTGAATATTGCTGGCAACGACAAGACAATTTGTTTGGGCGATACTGCTCGTCTATTTGTCAATGCAAGTAATCCGCATTGGTTAAGCGGTTCGGGGTTAAGCTGTACTTTTTGTAAAGACCCAGTTGTAAAACCCTTGTTATCAACTCTTTACGCCGTAGAGGGTATTGCAGGCGAACCGGGTTGCTTGTCGAAAGACTCTGTTTTTGTTGAAGTCATTGACCCTAAAACGGTAAATGCTGGATTGGATAAAGTCGTATGTCTTGGTGATTCTGTCCAACTACAAGCACAAGGAATTGGGCAAATAAACTGGACACCAATTAGTGATTTTTCAAATCCAAATATTTTAAATCCTCATATCAAACCAATAATAGATACTAAATACTTTGTCACAATTACGAAAGATAAATGTAAAATTACAGACTCTTTGTTGGTGCGAGTTTTGACAAAAACAGAGCTTTTTGATACCAGTTTTGCGGCTTGTGAAGGAGATACTGTACGGCTCAATGTGGGCGGCACCGCAAGTAAATTTACTTGGAAGCCGAGTATTGGATTGTCTGATGCAAATGCCGAAAATCCAATCGCAAACCTATATGAATCAAGGGTTTATCAAGTAATTGGCGGACTCAATAAATGTTCAGAAGATACAGCAACTGTGACAGTCAATATTTTGAAGAAACCCAAAATAGATGTCGTAAGATTTCACCCTTTCTACGTCGGACAAACATTTGATATGGGCGCAAATAATTTTTCGTCGGGAAATTTTAAGTACAGTTGGTCGCCCGAGAATGGGCTTTCGTGTACCGATTGCTTGAACCCAAATATTATTCCAGACACGTCTTATCGGCGATATATTCTGAAAACAACAGATATTGTGACTGGCTGTATTGCGATAGACACTTCATTTATCCAGAAAATTGAGAACTGCACAGGCGATTTTATTTTTGTTCCAAACTCATTTTCGCCGAATGCTGACAATATCAATGACATTTTGAAAGTTTACAGCAGTAATATTGAAAATATTAGAAATTTTCAAGTCTTTGACCGTTGGGGCAATCGCTTATTTGTGACTAAAGATTTTTCAGTCGGTTGGGACGGAAGATTTAAAGAAAAAGTGATGGATACTGGAGTTTATGTTTGGTTTGTGGAGGCAATTTGTCCTTTGGACGGCTCGATTATTTTGAAAAAAGGAGATGTTACTTTGATAAAATAAACGCTTTGTTTCGTGAGGTTTTACTCAATTCGCAACGCATTTTTGTAGAATAAATGGATGTTTTGTAAAATTCTCTAAACAAAAACGTACATTTGCGGCGTTTTTAAAGCAATACATTTTATCAAAACGTTATGGACAAGAAAAATATTATAGGTTTGGTCTTGATTTTTGGGCTTTTTTTAGCGTGGATGCGCCTCAACGCGCCAAGTGAAGAGCAGAAAGTTGATGTCACAAAAACTACTGAAAGTAAAGTTACGCCACCTTCCGACAGCGCCGCCAATAACTCAATTAGTGCGGTGGATACTTCCAAAAATAAGGAAATTTTTGGTATTTTTACCTCCGCTTCCACAGGAACAGAAAAATTAGAAGTCCTTGAAAATGAGCTGTTTAAGGTGACATTTAGTAACAAAGGAGGTTCTATCAAAGAGGTTTTTCTTAAAAATTATCTTAAAGTAAAAGAGGGCGAAAAGGGAGAAGAAATTAAAATGGAGTTGAAACTTTTGGAGGATTCTAAAAATAAATTTGAATATTTATTGCCTTTAAAAGACAGCAATAAAAATGCTATTTCGACGGCTAACTTGTTTTTTGAAGTTCAAAAAGATGCCAACTCAATCACTTTCCGAGCTAATGCAGGTGAGGGTAAATATTTTGAACAAAAATATTCCTTGCAGGCAAATAACTACGGATTGTCTTACGAGGTAAGAATGGTTGGTTTGTCAGACATAATTCGGTCAGATGCAACTTCAATAGAATTAAATTGGGTAAATTATTTAGATAAGTTAGAAAAAAATGCTACCTACGAGCGCAATTACTCAACCGTTTACTACAAACCGAGTCAAAAATCGCCCGATTATTGCAGTTGTACCAAAAATGATGCCGACAATGTCGCTGAACCTATCAAATGGATTTCTGCCAGCAATCAGTTTTTTAACACTTCGATTATTGCAAATTCTGCATTTGCGTCAGCCAATTTGAGCAGCGAAATGCTCACCGATAAAGACGAAGATTTGAAAAAAATCCAGTCACAAATTCGTATTCCTTACTCACACGGAGCGGACGAAACATTTGCTATGCAAATATACTCTGGACCCAATGAATTCAAGCGTTTGCAGGCTTACGGTAACGATTTGCAAGACGTAATTTCTTTCGGCACCAGCATTCTTGGCACCATAAATCGCTGGACAGTGCGACCAGTTTTTAATTTTTTATCCTATTTTGTGAGCAGTAAAGGACTCGTCATTTTGCTCCTTACATTTCTCATAAAAATGGTTTTGTACCCTTTGACGTACAAAATGATACACTCGCAATCTAAAATGAGCGCGCTCAAGCCACAAATAGAATCTTTGAAGAAAAAACTTGGCGATAATGCGCAGCAAATTCAGATGGAAACCATGAAAATGTACCGCGATTTTGGCGTAAATCCGCTCGGTGGCTGTTTGCCAATGTTGGTACAAATGCCGATTTGGTTGGCTTTATACCGATTTTTCCCCGCATCTATTGAGTTCCGACAAGCCAGTTTTTTGTGGGCAACCGACCTTTCCTCCTACGATTCCATCATGCACTTGGGCTTTAGTTTGCCCGGATTTGGCTCTCACATCAGCCTTTTTGCCATACTTTGGATGATTACGACCTTGATTTATACATACTATAACAGTCAAAATATGGATTTTTCTGCCAATCCTGCTATGAAATGGATGCAGTATTTTATGCCGATTATTTTTGTTGTATTTTTCAATGGGTTTGCCTCTGGGCTTTCTTGCTACCTTTGTTTCAGTAATATTATAAATATTGCCCAAACGCTGATTACAAAGAATTATGTTATCAATCAAGACAAAATTACCACCGAATTAGAAGCATATAAGAGCAAACCGCAGAAGAAAAAAGGGGGATTTCAAGCTCGATTGGAGCAGGCAATGGCAGAGCAACAAAAAGTTCAGGAGATAAAAAAAGGAAAAAAATAATTTTTTAAACTTAAAAACGTTTTGCAGCGTTTTCAGAGTGTAAATTGAGTAAATATTTCATATCCTACGCAAAATAATTTCAAAATGGTAGAAAATAGTACTGCACTTCTTCCGGTTACGATTACTGAAAGTGCCATTCAGCATCTGTTAAAAATCAAAGATGACCAAAATATTTCGTCTGATTACGGCTTGCGAATAGGCGTGAAAGGCGGCGGCTGCTCGGGATTTTCCTATATTTTGGGCTTCGACACACAGAAAGAAAAAGATGAAATTTTTGAAATCAATGGCATGAAAGTCTTGATGGAAAAGTCGCACGGTATCTATCTTCTGGGTATGGAAATTGATTGGGTGGACGGACTTGACAATCGCGGTTTTGCGTTCAACAACCCCAACGCAAAATCAACTTGCGGCTGTGGTACGTCCTTTTCAGCGTAATTTTACGCTCAATCTCGCCAAAGATAAGGAAATAAAATAAGCGTGACAGCGATTAAAATTCCGTCAATAGAAAATAAAATTACTATATCTTTCCCAACGCTGGTGTCCTGAATCAGCCTCAACGCTGAAGCAGAGATTTTTATCAGCGTCATAATAATAGGGATTACGGCAGGAAAACTCATAATCGCCATCAGCGTCGAGCTGTTAGAGGCTTTGGACGCTATTGAAGATACGAAGGTAAAAATTACCGAAAATCCGATGCCACCCAAGCCAATAGCTGTAAAAAAAAGACTGTAATCTTTTACAGGATTGTCCGCAATAAAACTCAAAAGTAAAAAAGTAAGACAACTTAATGCACTGATTAACAGTGTGTTATAAAGTATTTTAGATACAAAAATAGCAGACGGGCTGACCAAACTGTAATAATACAGTCGCCGACTTCCGTTCTCTTGCACAAAACTTTTGGCAACCGCATTGACCGCCGCAAACAGTATTATTATCCAAAAAATAGGGTTCCAAACCTGCGCCGGAATCCGAATAAACGAAGAAAATACGATAAAAATCGTAGAAACTACGTACAACAAAATTCCCCCGATAGCATACTTCAAACGCCATTCTAATAGAAGTTCTTTTTGTAGCAAAAATTTTATTTCGCGCCATAAATTCGTCATACTGTAAAGGTTAAATATGTTTAAAGCGTTTTTTGAAATGAAGTTAAAATTTAATAAAAACTGCTATTCGCTCCAAATTACGGTATTTTAAACTGTAAAATAGAAACGATGAAAAATTAAAATTAAAAAATTGAGCTCAATATAAAGTAAGATGTACAATATTACAAAAATTTATTGGTACCAACCCTAAAAATTTATGAATACCGATTGCAAGCGTGTTGGCTGTAAAATCAACTGCCACTAACGTACCTAATTAGCTTTTGATTACGTGGCGATTTCAATTTTTTGTGCGTCACAAAACGTAAAATCAATGCAAGATTTCTATACCACATTGCTCAAAATATTCATACCCTCGTTGTATTTTTTATTTTGTTATATATGTCTTTTGGCACAAAAATTGTTTATTAGATTAATACAGGACAAAATGTCCTCCCACCTAAAATAAGTCAGACACAATTTACTGTTGCGATAAATCATTTTTAAAAGTTCAGTTTGTGAACTTTTAGGAGTAATTTATGAAAAAAACAAAATTTTATTTCACGCACTAACAACACACTATGAAGCGTCCGACCGTTTTAGAGCATATCCGTATGCTCATTGAGTCTAAAATTCAGTTTACAGATTTTCAGACTACGTTACTTCTTAAAAAATTAACCGATGTAGAAAATAAAGAAAGTCAGGTCAAAAATGTGGAGGAATTTATTGATTTTTTAGACGCTGCCAACCTTTCTGTGGAAGAATTTCTGAATTGCATCGAAAATTACAGTGCTTCCAAAAAGCGACTTTTGATGCTGCGTTCTATTGCCACCGAACAAAATGGAATCCAAATTTTGGACTTATTGGTGCGCAATGATTTCATGCAAAACTCTGAAAAAGAACTACTCAAACAATTCGCTCCGCAAAAAATGATGGGTTCGGCGGCTTGATTAGTTCATAACTTGTAGCACAGAATTTTCGCTTTCAAGCGTCCTAAAATCTACCGCACTCACGCCCGAAACGCCCTGCTCGGGCATATAAACGCCGTAAATAACGTCCACCGCCGCCATCGTCTGCTTGTTGTGTGTGACGATAATAAATTGAGAATCTGCCGAAAACTTTTTAATAATACGGTTAAATTTCTCAATATTTGCATCGTCCAAAGGTGCATCGACTTCATCAAAGATACAAAAAGGAGCGGGTTTTAGAAGGTAAAGCGCGAACAATAAAGCGGTAGCCGTCAGCGTTTTTTCGCCGCCCGAAAGCTGGCTGATACTTTGAGGACGCTTTCCTTTAGGCTTCGCTACGATGTTGATAGGCGATTCGAGTGGTTCGGCAGGATTTTCGAGTACCAAATCGCACGCGTCGTCGTCCGTAAAAAGACTTCTAAAAACTTCGATAAAATTATTGCGAATTTGGTCAAATGCCGATATAAATTGTTGAGTAGCAGTCAGTTCTATTTCTTTTATGGTTTCGATTAAAGAATTTTTTGCCTCTAAAATATCGTTTTTTTGCGCAGCTATCGTCGTCAGTCGCTCGCTCATTTCCTTATACGTTTCGACCGCCATAGGATTTATTTCGCCATAATTTTCTAATTTATTCTTTATTTTTGTGACATGGTCTTGAAGGTCAGATTGGATATAATCCTTATTGGGTTCTCTATTAAATAGGTCGTTGATAGCTATGTTAAATTCGATTTTCAGACGCTCCCCGATTGCGCTGAGCTGCAACTTAATATCGCTGAACTTATCCTTCAAATTTTCCAATAAAACCTGATTTTCATTGCGCTGGCGGTTCCATTTTTTTATGTTGTCTTCCAACTCGTTCATTTTTCCGCGCGCCTGAAAATAAGATTGTTCAGCATCATTAAGAGCAAGTGTTTTTTCTTTTTTATCACTTAAATAATTCGTTAAATTTTTATTAAGTTCTAATATTTCAGCTTCTGCTGCCTCTAAATCTTTATTTGAAGATTGTATTAAATTTTGTTCTTTTTCAAGATTAAATTTTGTTTCCTCTAATTGTTTTTCTCTAAAATTTAATTCTCTCTGAATAGTCGAAACTTTATTTTGCTGGCGAATAAATAAAACATTTTGTTCGTTGAATGTTGCAGAAGCCTTGCCCAATTCTTCAGCCAATTCTTTATAACTACTGTCGGCAGCCGTCAAATTAGATGCAATTTCGCGTGCTTGATGACGATAGTTTTCTAAAACAATATTCAACGCATCGTTTTCGAGAAGTAATTTTTTGATAAAATTTTCGGTGTTTTGATTTTTTTCTTTTACCTCTTTTTTAAAGTTTTCTATGTTCTCAATTTTGGTCTGCAAACCAATCATTTCTTGAAGCAAGCGATTCAGTTGGTTTTTTTCTTTCTGTACAACTGCTTGTTTGTTGCTATTTTTCAGCGCAGTCAGCTGGATTTGCAGCTTGTTGATTTCCTCCGAAAGTTGCTGCTCCGTTTTCTCCAACGTTTGAATATTTTTTTCGATTAGGTGTAAATTCTTTTTTCGACCAATCTTTTTTCCATCAAATAAGCCGACCGAACCGCCACTCACACTCTCGGGACGGTGAATAAAATTTCCAGCTTTGGCTAAAATAGTCAAGCCTTCGGGAGAGGAACTTCGGACATCTTCATTCTCGGATATATAAACATTTTGTAGTAATAAATTGCACAGATTGATGTATTTTTCTTCTACTTCTACGACAGCTGTGGCAGCTATCAAATCTAATTTATTTATATTTTTTGTGACGTTTATTTTTTTGATAAAATCTAATATAAATAGATTCACACGACCTTTTTGGGAGGTTTTTAAGAGTTCGATGGCTGCTTCGGCTTCTTCCTTACTTTCGACTACAAAATACGATAAATAAGGCTCTAAAAAATTCTCAATCGCCACCCGATATTCTTCTTTACAGAACAATAAATCTGACAATAAAACCGGATTTTGTGACCAATTTTTTTCTTTACTCAAATACTTAATAGACTCCGAAAAACCCTCCAAATTGTCCACCATACTTTTGGTGAGTTTGTACTCATTTCGGTTTGCGTCCAATTCACGACGCACTTTTGCTACTTCTACCCTATGAACGTCGAGCTGCTGGTTTGTAAATTCCATCAATTCTACACGACTCTTTTCCTCATTCTCTAAACCTCCAATCAACGCAATCAACTCATTTTCAATGACTTGCGTAGTTTTTAATTGCTCTATCAAGCCATTTGCTTCGTTGAGTCTGGCTTGCATATTATCGGCGTTTCGAGCCAAGTCAGATTGTAAATTTTCTATTTGATTGTTCTGAACAGCTTTTTTCTTGTCGGTTTCCGCGATTTGCACCTCAATTTTGCGCAGTTCGGTCACAAAAACATCTAAACCTTCTTTTAGATTCGAGTGCTTGGCGCGCGTATTTTTCAAATCATTTTCTGACTTTTCTAACTGGTTTTCTAACGCAATTTCTAATTTTTTTTCGTCCACTAATTGTGCTCGAAATTCCGAAATGTCTTGTCCCAGATTAGATGTTCTTATTTTTGCAGTCTTGACTTGCTCTTCCAATTTTATTTTGCTTTGAGCTATAAAACTCTTTCTCTGCAAAATAATATTTTGTTCATTTTCCAAGCCTCGAATCCGTCCCACCAACGCATTTAGATCCCGTTGTCGTGTGGAGAGTGTTTGCTCTTTGTCCAAGTTAGCCTTTTTTTCGGCTTCCAAAATAGACTCATTTTTTAAAATTTCGGTTGTTACATTCCGATTTTTGTCCGTTTCAAGTTGAAGTTTTTCTTCTATATTCTTGTACTGAATTTTGTGACTCGATAGCTGGAATATTGCCAATTCAATGCTCAACTCTCGATATTGAGCCTTCAAATCAAAATATTTTTGCGTCCGCTTGGCTTGTTTTTCAAGGATTTTTACGTTTGTGTCAATCTCGTGCAGCAAGTCTTCTACGCGGTCAAGGTCTGCGGTCGCGCTCTCCAATTTGGATAAAGTTTCTTGCTTGCGGGTCTTGTACTTCGAGATGCCAGCAGCCTGTTCAAACATTTTGCGGCGCGCATTTTCTTTGTCGTTCAAAATATCATCTACCATTCCGAGCGCAATAATCGCATACGAATTGGAGCCAATACCGGTATCCAAAAAAAGCGTGTTGATGTCTTTTAAGCGACAAGGAACGTTGTTCAGGCGATATTCACTCTCGCCAGTCCGATATAATATTCTTGAAATACTAATAAAATTGTAGTCAAGCGGAATTAAATTTTGTGTATTTTCAAAGGTAAGCGTCACTTGCGCCATTCCACTTTCCTTGCGTTTTTTAGTGCCGTTAAAAATAATGTTAGACATTTTGTCCAAACGCAATTCTTTACTTTTTTGCTCCCCCAACACCCACCGGATTGCATCTACGACGTTTGATTTACCAGCCCCGTTAGGTCCCACAATTCCAATGACATTCTCATTGAAATTGATAATAGTTTCGTTGGCGAAACTTTTAAACCCTTTTATTTCCAGACTTTTTAAACGCATAAAAGCGCAAATATATGATTAATTTTCATATATTATATGTTTTTTTAATCTTCTATTTTGGTCAAATTTTCAAAACATACTACTATCTTCGCCTCAAATTCGCAAATACACCTAAATATGAATCATCAGCAACTTATCGCAAATGCTTTAAATATTTCTCTGAACTATGTCACAAGTACTCTTAATCTGTTAGAAAATGGCGCAACCGTTCCTTTCATAGCTCGCTATCGAAAAGAAGTAACGGGTTCTTTGGACGAAGTGCAAATCGCTGATATTCAGCAGTATAAGACAAAATTAATAGATTTGGACAAACGCCGAGAAAGCATTATCAAGTCTATTGAGGAGCAAGGAAAGATGACCGACGAACTCCAAAATAAAATATTAAAATCAACAACTGTGACAGAGTTGGAGGATATTTATTTGCCATTTAAGAAAAAGCGTAAAACTCGAGCTTCCGTAGCGAAGGAAAAAGGTTTAGAACCTTTGGCGTTGCGACTGCTTGCGCAAAGTAGATTTGATGTAGCTTTGGAAGCAAAAAAATACTTGAACGATGCAGTAAATACGGCAGACGAAGCGTTAAGTGGCGCACGTGACATTATCGCCGAAATAATTAGTGAAGACGAAACTGCTCGAAATACGATGCGTTTTGTTTTTTCTAAAAGTGCAATTTTGACTTCAAAAGTAGCGCGTGGTAAAGAAGAAGAAGGGATAAAATACAAAGATTACTTCAAATGTGACGAAACGCTCTCCAAATGTCCGTCACACCGATTATTGGCAATTAGACGGGGCGAAGAAGAGGGGTTTTTGAGAGTTTCTATCGCTCCGTCGGCGGAGTTGGCAGTGTATGAATTAGAAAAAATATTTATTTTTGAGCACAATGATGCAGCCAAACAGGTCAAAATGGCTGTCACAGATTCCTACGAAAGACTTTTGCAGCCGAGTATCGAAACGGAGTTTAGAAATACGTCCAAAGAAAAAGCCGACGCGGAAGCAATTAGAGTTTTTACCGAAAATTTGTCCCAACTTTTACTCGCCGCGCCGCTCGGCGAGAAGTGTATTTTGGGTATTGATCCGGGTTTTAGGACTGGTTGCAAGACAGTTGTTTTGGATAAAAATGGAAATTTATTGCATTATTCGACCATTTTTCCGCACCCTCCTCAACAAGACGAGTTCGGAGCGTCCAACGAAATTCGGCACCTTTGCGACCAATATTTTGTGGAGGCTATCGCCGTAGGAAACGGTACTGCTGGGCGCGAAACTATGGCGATTTTGAATGAAATTAAGTTCGACTCGAAGATTGATTTTTATATGGTCAATGAAAATGGTGCCTCTATTTATTCAGCATCGGCGGTCGCTCGGGAGGAGTTTCCTGACCACGACATTACGGTAAGAGGCGCGGTTTCAATAGCTCGAAGGCTCATGGACCCTCTGGCAGAATTGGTAAAAATAGATGCAAAATCTATCGGCGTAGGGCAGTACCAACACGATGTAAATCAATCTTTGCTCAAAGAGAGTTTGGATCGGGTGGTAGAGAGTTGCGTAAATTCTGTCGGCATCAATCTCAACACTGCGAGCCGACATTTGCTTACTTATGTGTCAGGTTTGGGTCCGAATCTGGCGCAGAAAATTGTAGATTACCGCGTCCAAAATGGTGCTTTTAAAAGCCGAAATGACTTGAAGAAAATTCCTCGAATGGGCGAGAAAGCCTTTGAGCAGTGCGCAGGTTTTTTGAGAATCCGCGACGCAATAAATCCGCTCGACAACACAGCAGTACACCCCGAAATTTATTCGGTAGTAGAAAAAATGGCGACCGATTTGAACTCCGATGTATCGAATTTAATACTAAAAAAAGAGTTGCGCCAACAAATTGACCTCAAAAACTATGTCACAAAAACGATAGGTTTGCCCACACTCAACGATATTATAAAAGAATTGAATAAACCGGGATTGGACCCACGCGGAGAAGCCAAATCTTTTGAATTTGGCAACGTACACCGGATAGAAGATTTGTCGATAGGTATGATTTTACCCGGAATTGTCACAAATATAACAAATTTTGGAGCTTTTGTAGATATTGGAATCAAACAAGACGGTATGGTTCATATCTCTCAACTTGCGAATAAATTTGTCAAAAATCCCGCCGACGTGGTAGTATTACAGCAGCAAGTGATGGTGAAAGTGACCGATGTTGATTTTGAACGCAAGCGAGTTTTTCTCTCTATGAAAGAGGTATAAAGTGATATTCAGGCAGACATATCTTGCACAAACACGAGTTACGTTGAATAAAATCTTCGGATTATTGAATATTATAACTGATGTCACGCACCACTTCGAGGGTCGAAACAGCAAGATTGGCTACTTTTTCATCGTCCCAATTCGGAAGCTGCGTAAATATGTTCCCAATCACTTTGCGCTCTTTTTCGATACCTTTTTCAATGCCTTTTTTTCAGCTTCTTGCATCAAATAATCGTAAGAACTCATATATTGTTACCAGTGTTTTTTACAGTTTGAATAACCGTGTGCACATTAGCTGTGCTAAATTCGTTACTTTTTAAAATATAAACAATTTGGGCGATAAAAAAAGATAAGTAGTTATAAGTTTTTAATTTTGAGTCATTTTAAACTATTGAAAATCAACGAATTATGTCGAATATTAAATGTCATCTATTTAGGTGTAATAACTTACCAGATAAAATTAATCCGCTTTGTCGTGCAAATAAGAATTATTCTGACGAATTTCGGGTTCGCCGTCGTTTGAGATTGTCCATTTTGAGTGAGCAGCGGTGTCGGAAGAATGGGGCAAACTATCGTCCAAATTAACCCTTCGACGCAGATAAGCAGGTTCATTCTCGAGGTCGTTAATAGCCTGCGGATTATTCAGTTTTGATGTAAATGACGCAGCCTTTGCTCTGCTGTTACTTTCTGTCGGTCTTTGCAAATTTTCGGATTCGGTGCTTCTTTCGTCTTTGCGTTCCCGAAAATTGCTATAACTTCCAGACACCGGACGCGCATTGGGCGCACGCGAGGTCTTGAACTCAAAAGTGTTCGCATTTGAATTTTGTTCGCCCGAGTTTGGTTCAAAAATACCCTGTATTCTCTTTTGAGAATTTTGCTCAAAATCATCATCTTCTAAAAAAACAACATTCTTTTTTTGGTAGGATTGTGGTGCAGTCCCAGCCGGCTCATTGAAATTTTTGGATTCAAAACCAGTCGCAATAATCGTGATGCTCAACTTGTCGCCCAACGTTTCGTCGTAGCAATCTCCCCAAATTACGTTTGCACCTTCTCCGACTTCTTCCTCAATAAACTTCGTAATGACCGACAACTCGTCCATTTCGGCTTCTTTAGTCCCCGATACGATATTGATTAGTAGGTGTTTCGCTCCCCGAATATCATTATCCTCCAAAAGCGGTGAGCTTATCGCCATATCAATAGCTTTGTAAGCCCGATTTTCGCCTTCGCCTATCCCTGTACCCATCACCGCTACCCCACTGCCGCGCATGACGGTATCGACATCTTTAAAATCCACATTGACGTGACCCGTTTTTGTGATGATTTCGGCGATGCCTTTTGCTGCCGTCGTCAGGATATTGTCTGCGTGTCCAAAAGCATTCCGTATTGTCAGATTTCCAAAAATGGTACGCAGTTTTTCGTTGGAAATGATAACTATAGTATCTACATTTTTTTTCAATTCTTCCAATCCTTCTTTGCCCTGCGAGTTGCGCTTCGTACCTTCAAAACCAAATGGCAAAGTGACAATTCCGACGGTCAAAATATCCAACTCACGGGCGGCTTTAGCGATAATTGGCGCAGCACCTGTCCCTGTGCCTCCGCCCATGCCTGCGGTAACAAACAGCATTTTGGCACCTACAAGGAAGTTTTTTATTTCCTCAATAGATTCCAAACACGCCTGCTTACCGATTTGTGGCTGCGAACCTGCTCCCATTCCTTCCGTCAGATTGGGTCCGAGTTTGATTCTCACTGGCACTGGACTGCTTTCCATAGCTTGGTTGTCGGTGTTGCTGATAGCGAAGTCCACGCCTGCGATGCCCTGACGAAACATGTGATTGACTGCATTGCTGCCACCGCCGCCCACGCCGATGACTTTGATAATATTTTGCGATTTTGGTATATCAAATTTCATATTGTAATTTTTTTTTGATGGTTTGAAAAGTTAAAATTTTACTGCACAAACAGCGATTCGTAAACGATTTGAAGACCAAATTTTTCTACTGAATGTATAAATCAATATTAAAGAAAAAGATAGTTTTTTTAGTAATAGAATAGCTACAATTCGGTGTCTGGCTCTGCTTCAAACCAATTTTTGAGTCTATAAAATATATTAGAAATAATAGAGCCGCTTTCTTCCAATTCTTTTTCGGTAGGCTTTTCATTTTTTTCCTCCTGCTGCGATTTTAAAGTATTCTGCGACAAGAAAGCGGATTCAGGCGAGTTGGGTTTGTCAAAAATAAAAGACTGCAACTCATTGTGTTTCAACGCTCTGAGCAACAAACCTATTGCGGTAGAGAGTGCTGGACTACCCATTTGCTCCGAATATCCATGCGCAAGTGACTCTACCGGTCTGCCGATTCTGGTGTGCATACCCGAGTGATATTCCGCAAATTTATCAATATGTTTGAGCATCGAGCCGCCACCTGTTAGGACATAACCAGCTATCAGTTTGCGACTGTCGTACCCGCTTTTTTTCAGTTCAAACTGAATCCAATCAAAAATATCGAATAGGCGAGCTTCGATGATTTGAGCCAAAATTTTCTCGGATATTTCCTTAAAATCCCGATTGTTTAGCCCCTGAATCGAGATGACTCTGTTCTCATATACTTCTTCTGCCAGCGCAGCTCCATACTTTACTTTAAGTTTTTCCGCCTGCGGCGGCATAACTTTACAACCTTCTTTAATGTCTTTTGTAATCAAATTCCCACCCATCGGAATGACGGCAGAGTGGCGAATAATCCCCTCGTGGAACACAGCAATATCGGTCGTGCCGCCTCCAATATCCACCAAAACCACACCCGCTTGCTTTTCTTGTTCACTTAATACGGATTCGGCTGCCGCGATGGGTTCGAGCGTCAAATCAACGATGTGTAAACCAGCTTTTTCGACACATTTTTTTAGATTAAAAAATGCTGTTGTATTACCTGTGATAATCTGAAAATTGGCTTCTAAACGCACGCCAGACATTCCGATTGGGTCCAAAACGCCCTGCTCATTGTCCACTGTGTATTCTTGTGGAATGACGTGGAGAATTTTTTCGCCCGGCGGTAGCACCATTTTATACATATCGTCTACCAATTTGTCGAGGTCTTGACGGCTGATTTCGGTCAAAATATTATCTCGCGTAAGAAGCCCACGATGAGAATGGCATTTAATATGCTGCCCCGCAATTCCAATATGTACATTGTAAATAGGCATTTGGATAGCCCTCGAGCAGGACTCGACGGCTTCGGAAATCGCTTGGACGGTTTTTTCGATGTTGGACACTTGCCCACGCGATACGCCAACGGACTCGGCAACGCCGATGCCCAATATTTCGAGCTTACCGTGTTTGCTAACTTTTCCCGCTATGGCGCACACTTTTGAGGTGCCAATATCGAGTGCGACCACAATGTCGGTGGGTTGAATCGGATTTGGATTTTGATAATTCATGTTAAATATAAGTTGTTTGGTCAGAAACTTGGCAGCAAGTTAGGAAGAATAATTTTTTTATATATAATAAATCGATATTTTTTAAACAAAAAGTTACAAACATTACGAAAAAAAATAATATTAATTAGTCATCTATGCGCCCTACGATTTGGTTTTTATACTTGATAATCAGTGTTTTATATTTTTTCCAGCCTTCGGTAGGCATCGCCTGTCTATAAAATTCTTTGAGGTTATAGATTTTCTGCTCGAGGTCTTTACAAGTACCTAATTGAATTTTTTGTCCCCCAATTTTGGGTATCAGCGTGTATTCGCCAACTCTATCGACATAAATTTGTTCTACCATAGGTTCTAAAAAGTCATCTTGATGAATATACTGCACCAAATGGAATAAATCTGCCAATGCGTAATTGCTTCGAGTCCTGAAATCTGCCAAATAAGGCGGAATATTTCCTGTCGCTACCAAGACTCTTGCCGAATAATGTTTTGATAGTGGCATTTTAATTCCCGTAGAGTCCAAATAATAATTGGTGTTGTTCGCTCCGATGATACGAACTATTGGCTCTCTTTGGGTTATTTTTATCTGAATCTGGTTTTTTGCATCTACAAATACCTCCGCATCTTTTACAAATGGCTCGTCCTCCAACACAGCCTCCATTCGCTCCACTTCGAGTGACTTGATTGGCTCGCCTTTCAGGTCATGCCCAAAACTTTTTTCCAATATTTTCTCGACATCGTTGTTATTTAGCAGCATAATTCCCTCCGAAAGCGGCAAAATAGTAATCAAAACATCTTTTGCGTCAGAACCTTTTTTTCTCGCAACCGTCGCTACGAGCAGAATAATTCCAACGATGCTCGCTACCGTCCAAAATATTTTTTTTGTATCGTATTTTCTTGGCGCGCTGCTCATAAGTTGGAATCAGTAAGCCATTTTTTTATGGGTTGCACCAACGTGTTGATATCACCAGCGCCAAGTGTTAATAGAACAGAAATATTTTTATTTTCTAATATTTTTAATATATTTTCTTTTGTCACAATTTCTTTATTTTTATTTTTTAATTTATCAAAAATAATTGCTGACGTAACTCCGTCTATCGGCAACTCTCTCGCAGGATAAATATCCATCAACAAAATTTCGTCCAACATATCCAAAGCCTCTGCGAATCCGTCTGCAAAATCACGGGTGCGCGAAAACAGGTGCGGCTGAAAAATACCCGTGATTTTACGCGTTGGATAAATCATTTTAGCCGCCGAAATTGCCGCTTTCAGTTCCTCTGGGTGGTGCGCATAGTCATCTATATAGGTGACATTTGGGGACACATAAATTTTCTCAAAACGGCGTTCAATTCCCTTAAAAGTAGCCAGTGCTGACCGAATATTGCTCTCACTCACCCCCAACTCAAGGGCGACCGAAATAGCCGCCGTCGCATTTTCTACGTTGTGTTTCCCGGGTTGAGTGAATTTTAAATCGGATATTTCAACGTCTGGACTCTTGTAATCAAAAATAAAAAATTCGGAACGCACCCTAAAAAATTCGGAGCGAAATTCACCGCCGTCACAACCGTAATAGTACGCGCGACACTCATTTTGCAAATTTTTTACTTCAATTCCCTCTCTGGCAAAAATAATTTTTTGGGTCTGACCCATAAATTGTTCGTAAGACAAAATCATGTTTTTGTGACTGCCGTAAATATCCAAATGGTCAGCATCAGTAGAAGTAATAATCGAAATTTCGGGATACAACTGAAGAAATGAACGGTCGTATTCGTCCGCCTCCATCACTACCCACTCACTTTTTCCTATCACATAATTGGATTTAAAATTTTGTGCTATACCGCCCAAAAAAGCTGTACAATCAATCCCACCATATCTCAAAATCCAAGTAAGTAAGGAGCTTGTGCTGGTTTTTCCGTGCGTACCCGCCACCGCAATACATTTCATTCCTTTGCTAATAATACCCAAAACCTCTGAACGTTTTTTTACTAAAAAATTATTTTCGTTAAAATATTTCAGTTCAGAATGTTCCTTCGGAATAGCTGGCGTATAAACTACTAAATCAATATTTTTAGGAATTTGTGACACGTCATCTATGTAATGAATCTTCATTCCTTCGGTAGAAAGCTGTCGAGTCAAATCGGTTTCTGTCCTATCGTACCCAAATACTTCTGTGCCACGTTGGAGAAAATAGCGCGCCAAAGCACTCATGCCAATTCCCCCAATCCCTACAAAATATATTTTCTTTATTTCGGTTAAAGTCATTTTACTATTAATTTTTCTATTTCAAAAGCGATGTCATTTGCTGCATTCGGTTTGGCGAGTTCCAAAATATTTTCACTCAATTCCGTCATCATTTTAGGAGTATCTAACAATTTTTTGGCTTCTACAAAAACGGTTTTAATTGCATCAGAATCTTTAACTAAAATTGCCGCTTTTTTTTCAGTTAGTGACATAGCGTTTTTAGTCTGGTGGTCTTCCGCAACGTGTGGTGAAGGTACCAATATAGCTGGCTTTCCTAAAAGACATAGTTCCGAAATCGTCAAAGCTCCCGCCCTACAAATCACAATATCTGCTGCGAAATATGCCAAATCTATTCGCTCCAAAAAAGGTAATATTTTTACATTTACGAGTTTAGCTGCTTCAGAATATTGATATTTTTCAAAATAATTAGCTCCGCACTGCCATATTAGTAAAATATTTTGATTTTTTGCTAAAAAATCTACATTTTTCGCCACACTTTCGTTCAAAGTCAAAGAACCCAAACTTCCGCCTGTTATCAGGATACAGAATTTATTTTCAAAAAAACCAAAATAATTCGTGGCTTCGATCTTTGTTTTTTTGCCACTTATCAAATCATTTCGCACGGGATTTCCTGTCCAAATAATTTTTTCTTTTGGAAAATATTTTTCCATTTTTGGATAAGAAACACAAATTTTATTCGCTTTTTGTGACAAAATTTTATTCGTTACTCCTGCATACGAATTTTGTTCTTGTATCAGTGTCGGAATATTTTTCCATTGTGAAGCCAGCAAAATTGGACCACTTGCGTAGCCTCCCACCCCTACGACTGCGTCGGGCTGAAAATCTTTAATAATTCTTTGTGCTTTCCGAATACTTGCTATTAATCTAAAAGGAAAAAATAAATTTTTAATACTAATCTTACGCTGAAAACCTGTCACAGGAAGCCCAATAATTTTATAACCTGCTTTGGGAACTCTCTCCATTTCCATCTTGCCTTCTGCGCCTACGAACAAAATTTCTATACTTTTGTCAGCTGCCTTCAACGCGTCCGCTATAGCTATGGCGGGAAAAATATGTCCTCCCGTGCCGCCTCCACTGATAATAATTTTTTTCATTTTGTGACTTAATTATTTTCAATTTTAGTTTGTTCGATGTATTTACTGACGCTCAAAATAATTCCAAAAGCGATGCAAGCAAACAAAGATGAAGTTCCCCCCATACTCACCATCGGCAGCGGCAAACCCATGACAGGCACCAAACCGACAGAAACTGCCATATTTGCAAGAGCCTGAATGACCAAAATTAGACTCAAACCTATAGCTAAAATAGCTCCAAACGTCTTGGGACTTTTTGTCACAAGAGTGGCGGTTCTGAAAAAAAGTAGCACATACAAACCCAACATTATTGCACCGCCAAAAAGCCCATATTCTTCACAAATAATAGCAAAAATAAAATCCGCATAAGGTGACGGAAGATAGTTTCTTTGGGTGCTGTTGCCGGGACCTTTTCCAAAAAAACCTCCGTTGGCAATCGCTATTTTTCCCTGTTGGTTCTGGTAACTTCCCTCCGAATTGGTCGTAAAATCTTTGATTCGAGTCGTCCAAGTTTCTACCCGCACGGAGTTCGGATAAGCATAGCCGATGAGTACCATTATTCCAAAAGTAAATATTCCGATTAGCAAGAGCGCGGCGATGTATTTTGTATCAACACGACCGATAAACATCATAATAAAGCATGTCACAAAAAGCACTGCGGCGGTAGATAAATCTGCTGGAGCTATCAGAAAACAAATTGTCACAATAGGTAGGATAATTGGTAAAAAAGCAGACCTGAAACCTTTTATTTTTTCCTGTTTAGAGGAAATAACTCTCGCTACATAGATGATTAATGCCAACTTTGCAAAGTCAGAAGTCTGGAATGTCATAGCCAATCCGGGAACTGAAATCCACCTTTTAGCAGAGTTGATATCAGCTCCAAAAAACAAGGTGTACATGAGTAAAGGCACAGAAATAGCCAGTAAAACAGGGGCTAATCTCGAATACTTTGTGTAGTGCAGGAGGTAACAAATATAGGTCAGGAGAAAACCAAAACCTAAAACTATTAGCTGTTTTACGAGGTAAAAAGACGTGTTTCCACCTCTCTGGCGATACGCCAAAGTTCCTGTAGAGCTATAAATGACCAACAAAGATATAATGGCAAGTATTCCTACTATTGCCCAAATTACCCTGTCACCGCGAAGGCTCGATTTGATATTTGCAGAAATAGACATATCAATTTTCTTTAAGTTGGTTTACAAGCCGTTTGAATTGCTGACCCCTGTCTTCATAATTTTTGAATAAATCAAAACTCGCACAAGCTGGCGATAATAAAATAACATCACCCGGATTTGCTACAGAATATGCTGCTTCAACAGCTGAATTAATTGTGTGAGTGTCGAAAAAATTTGTTATTTTTTTGTTAAAAAAATTAATAATCTTTGAGTTATCTGTTCCCATTGCTACGATTATTTTTACTTTTTCGACGACCAAACTTTCTATTTGTGAGTAATCGTTGCCTTTATCTACGCCGCCGAGAATTAAAATAGTAGGTTTTTTCATTGCTGACAATGCCCAAAAAACGGAATCTACATTGGTCGCCTTGCTGTCATTTATAAAATCTATACCATTTATGGAGGTCACAAATTCTAATCGGTGTTCAGGAGTTTGAAAACTTTCCAAGCCTGCTTGGAGCAAATCCTTGTCTGCTCCGACCAACAGTGCGGCTTGCAATGCACAAGCTGCGTTGAAAAAATTATGCGAACCTTTGAGCTGTGTTTTTTCTACGTCAAAAATATATTTTCCAATATTTATACTGTTTTCTCTAATATTTTTAGTACTAATAAAATTTTTAGTTGCTAAAATTGTATTTTTAGATATATAATTTTGAATTGTTGTGTCTTCTTCATTTACAATAAATACATCGTTTTCTGTTTGATTCTTTGTAATTAGAAATTTAGCACGCACATAATTGTCAAAAACGTATTCGTATCTATCCAAATGGTCAGGCGTGATATTTAACAAAATTGAAATATCTGGTCTAAAATCTTGAGTATCGTCTAATTGAAAACTACTGATTTCGAGGACATAAATTAGTTCTTTTTCATTTTTTTTATCCAAATTATTTGCTACCAATCGCGCAAAACTATTGCCAATATTTCCGCCTACTTCTACGTTTAGTTTTGCTGCTTTCAGCAAATGGTAGGTCAGCATGGTAGTCGTAGTTTTTCCATTGCTTCCAGTTATACCAATTATTTTAGCGGTTGTATATCGTGATGCAAATTCAATTTCTGAAATAATTGTGACCTTATTTAATCTTAATTTTTTTATTAAATCTATTTTTTCGGGCACTCCGGGACTTTTGACTACTAACGTTGCGTCTAAAATTCGCTCTTCACTATGTCCGTTTTCTTCCCACTCAATGTCATGGCTATTGAGTTCGGTTTTATTGAGTTCAGATATTTTGCCACTATCTGTCACAAAAACAGATAAATTTAATTTTTTCGCCAAAATTGCAGCACCAACTCCGCTCTCTCCCGCGCCCAATATGACGATTTCATTTAGTTTCATTTTTCGTTATCTTACTTTTAAAGTTATCAAAACTAAAATCGCTAACAAGATACTTACTATCCAAAATCGTGTCACAATTTTAGACTCGTGCATACCTTTTTTCTGGTAGTGATGATGGAGCGGCGACATCAAAAAAACTCTTTTTCCCTCGCCATATTTCTTTCGAGTGTATTTGAAATAAGAAACCTGAATGACGACCGACAGATTTTCGACCAAAAAAATACCGCACAAAACAGGAATTAAAAGCTCCTTTCTAATCAAAATCGCCATCGCCGCAATAATACCGCCAAGCATCAAACTGCCTGTATCTCCCATAAATATCTTGGCTGGATAAGAATTGTACCACAAAAAACCAATGCAACTACCCAAAAAACAACCACTAAAAACTACCAATTCGGCAGAATCGGGAATGTATAAAATCTTCAAATAATCGGCAAAAAACGTATTACCCGACACATAAGCGAGAATCCCAAGCGTCGCTCCGATGATAGCCGAAACACCCGTCGCCAATCCGTCAATTCCGTCTGTCAGGTTCGCAGCGTTAGAAACTGCTGTCACAATAAAGATGACTAAAAATATAAAAAAACCCCAAACTGCTCCTTGTGCATTGTCGCCTAAAAAATTTACAAACACTTTATAATTCAATTCATTCCCTTTAAAAAATGGAATATTGGTGACAGGAGCTTTCACGTATACCATGTCACGAACCTTTCCAAATCTATCGGCAGAACGGACAGTTTTAATGACTTCGTAGTGGTTTTCTGCAGCAACTTCTGGTGTCACTCGAATCGTAATATTTGGATTTTTCCACATCGTAATTGCCACTATCAAACCCAACCCAATCTGCCCCGCAATCTTAAATCTACCCTTCAAACCTTCCTTATTTTTACGAAAAACTTTGATGTAATCATCTAAAAATCCAATCGCGCCCATCCAAATAGTAGCCAACAACATAATTTGAATATAGATGCTGTCCAACCGTGCAAACAACAAACACGGCACCACGATAGACAAAATAATGATGACTCCACCCATCGTTGGCGTACCTTCTTTTTCTTTTTGCCCCACCAAACCCAAATCGCGCACCGACTCCCCAATTTGGAGTCGCTTGAGATAGGCGATAATTTGACGACCGAAAATTAATGAAATTATTAATGACAAAACTATCGCCGCACCTGCCCGAAACGTAATAAACTTAAACAATCCAGCTCCCGGAACGTGCCAAGTTTTATTCAAATATTCAAATAAATAGTATAACATTTTGAGCTATTTTCGCATTAAATTTCCTTAAAT
Source organism: Saprospiraceae bacterium (assembly GCA_043767025.1). GTDB lineage: Bacteria > Bacteroidota > Bacteroidia > Chitinophagales > Saprospiraceae > JAYUHK01. Next base: position 43,297 of record JAYUHK010000092.1, read on the forward strand.
TCTTCTTCCAAAACCAACTTGTCATCAAAAGGCAGTACCTGATTTTTAATAATTTGGTATTTTTCGTGCCCTTTGCCAGCTACCAAAATCACATCGCCACGCCGCGCCAATCTGGTAGCAACTTTTATCGCTTGCAGCCGATTTTCGATAGATAGCACTTTATATTTTTCATCGAGCGGAACTCCAAACTCCATTTCGTGAATAATTTCATCTGGGTTTTCGTCGCGTGGATTATCCGATGTAAAGATTACTTGGTGGCTGTAATTAGATGCTATTTTCGCCATTATTGGTCTTTTTGCCCTGTCACGATTGCCGCCACAACCAATAATAGTAATAATATTTCCGCCTCCTTTTTGCACTTCACGAATAGTTTGCAGCACATTTTCGAGTGCGTCTGGAGTGTGCGCATAATCTATAATGCCGTAAATGGTATTTTTTTTATTAAAAACCAATTCAAATCTTCCTTCTGCGGCTTGAAGTTTGCTCAATATCCGCAAAGTTTCAGAACTATCAGCACCCAATATTTGCGATGCCGCAAACGCTGCGGTCAGGTTATAAATGTTGAAAATACCTATCAATCGAGCATAAATTTCAAGATTATTGATTTCAAAATGCAGTCCATCGAAGCTATTTTCGATAACTTTTGCCTTGAAGTTGGCATCTCTTTTCAGGCTATAGGTAAATTTTTTGGCAGCGGTGTTTTGAAGCATTACCTCCCCACGTTTGTCGTCAATGTTGCTGAGTGCAAATGCGGCAGCCGGCAAGTCGTCAAAAAACTTTTTCTTCACCGCAATATATTCTGCAAATGTCTTGTGATAGTCCAAATGGTCGTGAGAAATATTAGTAAAAATCCCTCCTGCAAATCGAATACCCGCAATTCTTTGTTGATGAATAGCGTGCGAACTTACTTCCATAAACACAAAATTACAGTCTGCATTTACCATTTCATTCAGCAAAAAATTTAAACCGGCTGCGTCAGGCGTAGTATGTGTAGATACGATTTTTTGTTTTAATATTCGATTTTCTACCGTAGAAATCAGTCCGCATTTGTACCCCAACTCCGTGAATAAATCGAACAACAAAGTGCAAGTAGTAGTCTTTCCATTCGTTCCTGTCACCCCGACAAGTTGCAATTTTTGGGAAGGAAAGTCATAAAAACTACACGAAATATGCCCAAAAGCTGCCGAAGAATCTGTCACAAGGAGATATGTCACATTTTCCTTCAAAACATCAGGTAATTTTTCACAGACAACAACCCTTGCTCCGCCCTCAATCGCTTGGGTTATGTAGGAATGACCGTCGGAACTAAATCCTTTTATTGCAACAAAAATACAGCTTTCAGTCACTTTTCGGGAGTCCGATGTAACGCCAGAAATCTCCCAATCGGTTGTGCCAACTGTTTGAACTGGAATAGTAAAAAGCAATAAATCTATTAATTTTTTTGTCACAACCGTTAATTAATCTAAAATTAAAATTATATTTTGTCCTGCCGCAGTTACGCCCGACTGAACGGATTGAGAATTTACTTTTCCCACTCCGCGAACCTCTACTTTTAGTCCTTTGTTCTCTAACAAAAAAAGTGCGTCGCGCAAACCCATTCCCACCACATTGGGGATAATCCCCTTTTTTATCGTTCTTTCGTAGATTTTTATAGAGTCATTTTCAGCCCGAAACGCCGCCCAATCTGCTTTAATTCTATTGTTGTAGGGTAATTTTAAAGAGGTTAAAATCTTTTTATAATCGCCACCGTTGCCCGCCGTAGATGCCGGAAGTTGCGCCGCAGCGTACTTTATTTTTCCAGTCGGCAGCGTCACTGGCTTGTGAAATTCTAATTTTCCGGCTACACATTTATCTGCAATCTCACGAAAAACAGTTCCCGAAACCTGCGCTCCGTAGTATCCATTTTTGCGTGGGTTCACGACGGTGACGATGCAGGAATACACAGGGTTTTCGGCAGGAAAATAGCCTACAAAAGTCGCTTGGTAGCCGCCTAATTCTTTATTTTTATCTTTAAATTTTTGATAATTTAGTTGTGCAGTTCCTGTTTTTCCTGCGAATCTGTAATTGTCGGTTGCCAAACCGTGTGCGGTGCCAGAGGGATTTTCGACTACGCCTTCTAATAAAGTTTTTACAATTTTGATAGTGCGCTCGGAGGCGACTTTTTTCAAAATAACGGTTGGTTTGAACACTTTTTTAGTTTCTCCAAAACGCTGCAACTCCGACACAAAATAAGGCTTCATCATTTCGCCGCCGTTGGCTACTGCGTTGTAAAGCGTGAGCATTTTCATCGGAGTTTCTTGGACTTCGTAGCCAATCGCCATCCACGGAAGCGTGGTTCCGCTCCATGCTTGGTCTTTGTTAAAGGCATCTTTGATGTAAGGATTTTGCTCTCCGTCCAACTGTAATCCGATAGGTAGATGCAGATTCATGTCATGCAGTCGCTTAATATATTTTTTTGCCCTGTCACCTTCCCCGAAACATTTTACAATTGCTTTGGAGATGCCTACATTCGACGAAACCTCGAAAGCATGGCGGAGCGTTGTTTTAAACAAATTGTGTTTTTCGGCATCTACCAGTTCTTCTTCAAAGTATTTAGTTTTTCCACCATTCAAGTCAATCGTGTCTTCTACATTCATACAACCTTCCTCCAAAATCGCCATCATAGAGGCTAATTTGAACGTAGAACCCGGCTCGCTGGACATTCCAATCGCATAATTATAATTTTCTGACCAATCGCCATTCTCACGCCCAATGTTCGAGATAGCGCGGATAGCTCCAGTTTTTACTTCCATCACGACTGCTGTACCGAAGTCGGCATTGTGAAAATTGAGTGATTTTAGAAGTGCCTCTTGCGTAATTTCTTGCAAATTTATATCAATCGTCGTCTTGACATCGTCGCCCGTTTTAGGTTCTATTTCCGTCAAGTCATTGACGGGAATCCAAGTATCTGGTCCGACTCGCTGCATCAACTGGCGACCCGCCTGTCCCGAAAGTTCGCTGTCGAAGAAGCCCTCTAATCCAATGGGTTGCAGGTTATCGCGGACATAGCCGATGGTTCGGCGCGCCAAAAGTTCGTAAGGACGCTCGCGGCGACTTTTTCTTTCCACAATCAGTCCGCCACGATAGCGACCTAATTTGAACAAAGGAAATTTTTTGATTTGATTCAATTCTTCCAAACTCGCATCTTCTTTGATAAGAAAAAAACGGTCTTTGGCGGCTCTTCGCTCCAGCAAAAGCTCGCGGTACGCGCCTACGGTGTAGCGACTGTTGAAAAAATTGGAGAGGCAAACGGCAAGTGAATCCACATTTTGAGCGAAAACTTCTTCGGGCATTCCGTCAGCTTTCATATCCATGTGAAGGTCGAAAATAGGCAGCGAAGTCGCCAATAAAGCACCATCTTCCGCCAAAATATTACCTCTGTCTGCTTCGACGGGTAAGTATTTTACATACAAACTATCCGCTTTTGCACGCCATTTGTCACCTTCGTAAACAGAAATTTTTACAGCTTTACCAAAAATAAGCAACGCTACCACGACTACCACCGCCAAGACGAGATAGACACGAAATAACATTTCATTTTTGATATTGATACTCATTTGTTTGGTTAAAAAATATTAAATAAAAAACAACTTGTGACATAGTTTAGAAAACTAAAAACTATTTATTGGTCTGCATTAATGACTTTCAGTGGTCGCTGGTTGCTAATTTTGAGGTCGAATGGCTGCATATCTTTTTCGATTTCCGTCAATTTACTATTGAGCATCAAGTCCGATTTTTGAGCGATGTAAGTAGAGCGAATCTCTTTGACTTCTTTTTGAAGCGCTTGAATCATACGAACCTTTTTTTCGGCATAGTGTGCGTTTGCGATGTACACAATCCCCAAAGAGGCAACAAAAAGCACGAAAGTCAGGTTGTCCAAAAACCACTCTGCGCCCAGACTTCCGAAGCGCATATAGTCAGAATATTTTTTTTTCTTTGCCATTTTTTGATACTTAAATTTTTTCGGCTACCCTCAACTTGGCACTCCGAGAGCGTGAATTTCGTTTTATCTCTTGCTGCGAAGGCTCTATCGCTTTTTTATTTATGGCGCGAAAATATTTTGTAATATTTCCAAATTCATCTTGAATGTGACTGCCATCGAAAGTAGAACTTTTTATAAAATTTTTTACCAATCTATCCTCCAATGAGTGATAAGTCAGCACTACCAAGCGACCTCCGGGCGCAAGCAACTCCTGTGCCTGCATCAAAAACGCTTTCAACGCCTCCATTTCTTCATTTACGGCAATCCGAAGTGCCTGAAATACTTGCGAAAGGTAGCGAAATCGGTTGCCGATAATGTTGGGTTCGATTATCATCAAAAAATCATGGATTGTTTTGATACTCTGTTTTTGCCGCTCGCTTACGATGGCTTGCGCCAGCGTTCTTGCGTTCCGAACTTCGCCAAACTCACCAAGCAACTGCTGCAACTCGTCTGCCGAAAGTTTATTCAGCAAGTCAGCCGCCGTATCTCCGCTTTTGGTATTCATTCGCATATCCAAATTGGCTTCAAAACGGTACGAAAATCCACGTTCTGCTGCGTCTAACTGGTGAGAAGAAACGCCCAAATCAGCTAAAATACCGTCCACTTTTCGGATTCCGTAGAGTCTTAAATATTTTTGTACCTCTCTAAAATTGCTTTCTACGAAGGTAAAACGAGGGTCAGAAAGCGTATTTTTTTGTGCTTCGGGGTCTTGGTCGAAGCCCAAAAGCCGCCCATTTTGGGATAATTTATTGACAATCAACCTCGAATGTCCCCCACCGCCAAACGTAACATCTACATAAATCCCGCCTTCGGGAAGAATACTCAACGCATCAACACACTCGCCCAACAGCACCGGAATATGGTATTCTTCAACTAAATTCATGGTTTTATTTATTTTTTCCGAGAACCAACTCTGCCAAATCTGAAAAATCGGACGGCTCTTGGTTCAATAATTTTTCGTATTTTTCTTTTGCCCAAATTTCAATTTTTGAATCATAAGCAAACAAAACTAAATCTTTTTGAATTTCGGCATACTCTAAAAGGCGTTTATTGACCAAAATTCTATCCATAGCGTCGGCTTCTACTGGCGACGCGCCGCGATAAAAATAGCGAATAAAGTCGCGATTTTGTTTAGAATACTGGTTGAGTTGGTTTATTTCTTGAGAAATTTGCTGCCAAGTTGGTTCTGGATACAGCATTAAGCAGGGTTCAAAGCCGCGGTTCAACACGAAGTTGCGCAACTGCTTGTCAGCGAGCTGCTTGATGAGCGGTGCGGGTAGTTTGAGCCTACCTTTCTCATCTAATCTACATTCGTATTCTCCGAGTAACTGAAGCATGGTTAAAGAGTGATCCAATCAAAACTGCAATTTGTTCCCACAAATTACCACTTTCTACCATTCTGGAAGCAAAAATTGAGCCAAAAAAACAAAAAATCATCTACATTTCGTGGTAGTTTGCGAGTTTTGATATTTAGTTTTTGTGACATATTTTATTGAGCATCAATGAAGTTCTTTTGGAGCAATAATTCGGAGTGCTCGGGCGTTGGATAGCAGTAAAAATACAGTAACTTGAAAAAAATATGAAAATAATTACTTTAAATTTTTCGGTTTTGATGTCTTTAGTTTCGGCGGAAGCAAGAAATAATTTTTATTTTTCTAAAAATATTTCAATAATTCGTGACAGCTTTATTTGCCCAAAGAATATTGCTGTTGGTCTTGATGCAAGAGATTGTTATGCGACCGTTAAGTTTCCGATTCCGTTGGCGGCAACAGATTCCGCAGCACTTCGTGGATACGAAATTTCATTTCCAAAAGAACTCAACGAGCGTGTGAGAAGGACGAACCTCAAAGGAGAATATCCAATATCTTATACTTATTTTCCGGTCGGCGACTACCCTATTGAGTATTTTTACGTTGATTCTATTGAAAAAAAGATAATTTGTGTTATGAATTTGTCGGTAAGAGATTTGAGTCCGCCGATGGTGATTGTGAGAGAACAAAATGAAATCAAGTTGGATTCTTCGGGTACAAAAACGATAGCTGCGAGTTTTTTTGATGCTGGAACTTGCGACAAATGCTCGGCTTTTGACTTCAAAGTAAGCCGAAAAAAATTAAACGCCCCCGAAAAAGATTGGACAAAAATAAGTGATTTTGTGACATTTACTTGCGAAGATGCAGGCGATACCGTGTTGGTCAAACTTATAGCGATACAAAAGAGAGATAAGTTTCCAGAAGTCGTCAAAAATGAAGGTATTTCTATAGCTATAGTACTCGAAAATCCAAGTGCAAAATTTATTTGTCCTCCGCATTTGACTGTAAATTTGTCCGATTTGAAACTTGCAAAAGACGAAATGCTCAACTACGATGAGCAAACGTTACAATATTTGGACGAACATTTCGGAGCAGTCCGAAATTTGGAGTCGGAGCGAAAAAGTATCACCGTTTGACTGCCGATAGTACGTCGGGATACATAAAAACGGAAATAAAAGACGGTGTTGTCAGTAGATGCCGAACAGAAAAAATATATCGACACGCAGATGTTTTAGAGATTGATTATGAAGTAACACCAAGCAATATAACCAAATTTTTGCGTCAATTTTCGATTTATCCGTTTCCGATAGAACGAAGTTGTCAGCACGGACAACCGATTCCGGAGTACAATGAACAAATGCCCAACAATGATGCAGGCGGTTGTTTTCAGATTCTCACCATAAAACAAGACTACAAGAACATCAAGTAGCGACGTTGCGCAGAAAGATTGGAAACGAACACTTTGGTTCTTAATTTTTTTTTGGTAGAAAAAAATTTGAGTAACATTATGAATGAAGAAAAAATAAAAGACTTCATTTATTGAAAAAATGAGTGGTTTATTTCAGACGTATTCATAAGCGAATAAAATAACCAACTTATAACATTGGCTTAACAATTTGTTAATATCAAACTTTGACCTTTGTACTGAAATTAAAAAAATCAATACAATAACATGAAAAAAGTTTTTCTTATTGCATTTGCAATATTTACGAGTTTGTATCTTCAAGCTCAAATCACCACAGCAAGTATCAGCGGAAAAGTGAAAGATACCAAAGGCGAAGAGCTTATTGGGGCTACCATTTTCGCATTACATACTCCTACGGGTACGAAATATGGAGTAGCCACAGGGTTGGACGGTCGCTATAATATTTCAAATATGACTCCCGGCGGACCTTATACCATCACTATTACGTCGGTCGGCTACAAGGAAATGATACAAGAAGGCTTGAATCTTTCGCTTGGCAACAACGATGATGTTAATTTTATTATTTCAGAAAATTCGCAACAACTGGCAGAAGTGGTAATAAAAAGTGAAAAAGGCAGCTTAAAAACAGGCTCGGGCATGAAGGTAGATGAAGCGAGAATGGCGACGATGCCGACTTTGAGCCGCAGCTTGCAAGATATGACCAAACTCACTCCCCAAAGTAGCAATAACTCTTTTGCAGGAACAAACTTTAGGTACAATAATGTGACGATTGACGGCTCTATCAACAACGACGCTATTGGGTTCAGCCCCTCGTTGGGCGGCTCGACAGGCTCTTCCGGAATGCCGGGCAGCAGCACGCGCACCAACCCAATTTCGTTAGATGCTATCCAAGATATTCAGGTGTATATTGCTCCTTACGACGTAAAAATTGGCAACTTTTTGGGTGGAAGTATCAACGCCGTCACCCGAAGTGGGACAAATACTGTTACAGGTTCGGTGTATGGTTTTGGTAGAAACGCCTCTATCACGGGACCCAACAACGCTGGCGATAAGTCGGCTGTACCTAATGCGTATTATGATTACCAAACTGGATTTAGATTGGGTTTGCCTTTGATTAAAAATAAATTATTTTTCTTTACCAATGCAGAAATTACGCGGCGGCAAGAACCACTTTTTTATGGTGCAAGCTCGAAAGATGCCAACGGAAATACTACTTCATTGATTGACGCTCCGACCGCTCAAAAAATTACTGACTTCTTGAAGACCAACTACAACTTTGATGCAGGCGCGATTGGTGACTATAATATTAATTCGAAGAGCAACAAGTTTTTCAATCGCATTGATTGGAATATTTCAGATAGACATCAGTTGTCGGTGAGAAACAATACGGTTTTTTCGGAGTCCACAAATTTGGAGCGCGACGCTGCCAATTTTCGCTTTGGCAGCATGGATTTCAGACAAAATAACAACCTGACGAGTACGGTAGCGGAATTGAAAAGCCGTTTGGGCAAAAATGCGTCCAATAGCTTGGTAGTAGGTTACTCTACGGTACACGATTATCGCACGCCTTTGAGTGGCAATGCGGGCTTTCCGCAGGTAGAAATTTCGACCAATGGCGGGACGGTTCTTTTTGGCAACGACCGTGAGGGTACAGTTTTTAATATGCGTCAAAAAACGTTGGAAATCAGCGACAATTTTACATGGTTCAAAGGTAGAAATACCTTCACTGTCGGAACGCACAATGAGCTTTATAGCATCAATTACGGCTTCGTAAATGCTTGGAATGGTCGTGTTGCTTACCGCAGTTTGGACGATTTTTTTGCAGGAAAAGTCAATCGTGTGCGTGGTTCATATAGTTTTAATGACAACTCTCGCGACTATAATTTTAACAATCCTTACGCTCAGTTCAATGTCAATTTATTCAGTGTGTATGGGCAAGACGAGATTCAGGTTACTGACCGTTTTAAGATTTCGCCGGGCTTGCGTTTTGATTTAGCGCACGTACCAAACGGTCCGACGTTGAGTGCAAAGACCCAAAATACACCGATTGATAAAAATGCAGGAACTACATTTATGAATACGCCACTTTCACAAATCACCAACAAACTATTTGGTCAAGTGCTTGTTTCGCCTCGTTTGGGCTTCAATTACGACGTGAATGGCGATAGGTCTTTGGTTCTTCGCGGCGGAACGGGCTTATTCACGGGAAGAATTCCTTTTGCTTGGTTGGGTTACGCATTCTACAACGATGGCGTTGGTTATGGTAGTTTTGATGTAAATAATTTAGCTACCAAAACGGGTCTGAACGGCGATGTGTTGAAAGATGGCGCAAAAAATTACGCGTTCAACAACGGTCAAAGCAGCCAGACCCAAGTAGATGTAGTAAGCAATAACTTCAAGATGCCACAAGTTTGGAGAAGCGATTTGGCGGTAGATTATAACGTTTCGGGCTACAAATTTACTTTCGAAGGTATCTACACGAAGGTAGTCCGCGACTTGAAATTCCAACAGGTCAATCTAAAAGATTCTATCAAATATTACAGCTACGACACGCAACAGCAAATGCCAATCTATTTGTCTGGCGGCAGTACTGGTCAAAAAATCAACACGGGTTTCTCAAATGCTTATATGCTTTCAAATACCAATCAAGGCTATCGGTACAGCTTGACGGCACAGGTGGCAAAAACATATTCTTTTGGTATGAATATGTCATTCGCTTACACTTACGGCAGGTCTTACGACATCTCAAATGGCATCAGAAATTCTATGGAATCCAACTGGCAGCTGAACCAATCGCTTACGCCAAACGACCCGAAGTTAGCATACTCCAACTTTGATATTCGCCACCGAATCGTTGCCACAGCAGGCTACAAGTTGGACTGGAATAAAAGAAATACCACTTATATCTCGGCAATATTCAGCGCGCAATCTGGTACGCCTTTCACTTGGGGACTCGTAAACGCAACTTTGGCAAACACACCACAAGCCGCAGGTCTGGCGTATATTTTTAAGGACGAAGCGGAGGCTACAAAATATTTAGTGGATTACAAAGATGCCGCAGGTACTACTGTCACTGCTGCTACACAAGCCAAACAGTTTATGGATTTTGTGAACTCCGATGAATATTTGAGCGGAAGAAAAGGTAATTTTACGGAAAGAAATACTGGTAGAACCCCTTGGAACGCTACTATGGACTTGCGATTGATGCACGATTTTAAAGTCGTTGGCAATAATACCATACAACTGACGTTAGACGTTATCAACTTCACAAATCTGTTGAACGAGAAATGGGGAAGGTCTTACTTCGTATCCAACACCTTCAATTCTACGGCGGGTATTGGTCTGTCGCGTTCCAATTCTGGAACGGCTGCCGACCCAACATTCAAATTCGTGAAGCCAACAGCCGCTTCTTACTCCACCGACCAGTTAGCCTCTCGCTATCAAGCCCAAATCGGTATTCGATATATTTTCTAAAAAGAAATGCGTTTTTACAAAAAAATCCTGCCGAAAATTTCGGCAGGATTTTTTTTATTTCTCGAATAAAGACAAAATTAGAAATGAGGAAAAAATGAGAAGTTTATTTTAGATAAGTTCTTATACTTAAATAGATGACATTTAATATTCGACATAATTCGTTGATTTTCAATAGTTTATGATGACTCAAAATTAAAAACTTATAACTATTTATATCTAAAACAACAAAACGACTAAAAAATGAACGGACTTATCGTCCAAAATATTAAATTTGCAAAAATAAAAATATGGAAATAACAAAGCCAATACTGTCCGTTGGAGATTTGATGTATCTGCGAAAGCCAGCAGGCAGCATCTACAAAATCACGTCAATCCATGAGTACTGGATACTCAACGGCAGCGAAACCTTGACCAAAAAACCAGCCGATGCAACTGGCTACACTTTTTCGAGAATTTACCACTATATACTGTACTCCAACGCATCGGGCAAAATAATCAAGGCATCAGAATCGTCTTTCTGCAAAGAAAGTTTGGTAGTTCCTTTTAGCAAGATAGCTTTGATACAGAAGTTGGACGAAAAACTGAAAAAAGCAGATGCCAAAGAAACCGAAAAAATAAACGAACAAATGAAACTTATCCACAAAAATCTGTGAAGAAGTCAATACTCGGCTCTACAATAATCTAAATAACTGACCAAAATTAATTTGTATTAAAAAAGTTAGATTTTATATACCAATAGAAGAACGGAACAGCAAAAGTTATCTTCACATTGATTTCATTATTCGATATTCGGCGTTCCTTATTCGATAT
>JAYUHK010000093.1:0-37783 GCA_043767025.1 Saprospiraceae bacterium
CACAGCTTTTTCGCTCTCGTTGGCATAGTTTACAGATTTCGTAACCCGAAAATTATGCAAACTTGGCGAAAAAGTCTTTTTTGTCATGTACTAAAAAAATTTTAGTAAAAAATATTCTGCGTAACATGAGTTACTTAGTATAATAATCAATTTGGACAGTTTCTATCTCTACTATCGGGATATTTACAATTCTGCCTATCCGTGTTTCAAATACTATTTGAGCCGTATCTTTTTTGCGAATAAGTCCGATGTATTTACTGCCGTCGAGCATCACTATTTTACTCAAAGCACCTCCGAATATTCTGGGTTTTTCGGTACTCGGATTGCCCGCAAAAGCACGCACATTGGTTATTTTCGCTTTCAATATCCTCTGGCGGACGATGCTTTCGGTGCGAAACTGTACCCGCTCGCCTGTTTCTAATTGTAGCATCGTAATTTCTTTATTTTGCAACATCAGCAGCCCTCGATAGCTGATTTTGTTGCCCAAAAGCACAGAAACACTTTTTCCCCACGCGATAGTGTCGGCTTTCGCAGTTTGGGCGATGAGTCGGTTTTGGAAAATACCGAAAAAAAATAAGCTGGAAATGATAAGTGAAAATTTTTTCATTGGATAAAGTTGTTTAGATAGTTAAGTAGTTTTTAATTTTTAGTTTTTAGTTGCATAAATAATTGCTAAGGAATGAAGAAAAAATAAGTAGTTTATTTTAGACGCGTTCCTAATAAATGAATTTACAATATTATGTAATCACAAGTAAGTCTTTGAAGAAAATTAGAAAATTTTGTGTTGATGTCATTTGACAGCGCAAAGTTATGGGCGTAAAAAACGTGTTTTGAAGTAAAATTCGATAAAAACATATATTTATTTTGCACATATTAGGAAAAATTATTTTTTGGGGCGTAATTTAGTCCCTCGTCTAAAATAAACTGACGTGTTTTTTCTTCATTCCTCAAAAAATAGCTAATTTTGCAGCCTAATTTTTTATAAATTCTCAAAAAAAATACCCGACAGTTTCGCCCCGCGCCATGCAGCTACACAACAGAATCAACAACGACGAACTCAAACAGCGACTCACGCAAAGCCAAGAATTGCGCAGCACGTTGTCGTTTTATCGCTACGTTCAGTTGGGAGAGCCGCAGGTTTTTCGGGACCAACTTTACGAAGATTGGTCGAAAATGAATATTTTTGGTCGGATTTATGTAGCGCACGAAGGCATCAACGGGCAACTGTCAGTGCCTATTTCGCAGCTCGATTCTTTTAAAAATTATTTGGAGCAGTTGCCAGAGTTGCGCAGCCTGCGGCTCAACACCGCCATAGAAGACGACGGAAAATCATTTTACAAACTAAAAATTCAGGTGCGTACGAAAATCGTCGCCGACGGCATCGAAGACCCGACATTCAACCCGTCAGACCGTGGAAAACACCTCAACGCCGAAGAATTTAACAAACTCACCGACCACGCCGATACGATTTTGATTGATATGAGAAATCACTACGAGAGTGAAGTCGGTCACTTTGAAAACGCTATTTTGCCCGATGTTGGGACGTTTCGGGAAGAGTTGGAAGTGGTAGAAAAAATGCTGGACAGCCACGCCGAAAAAAATATCGTCATGTACTGCACAGGCGGGATTCGCTGCGAAAAAGCGAGTGCGTACATGAAACACAAAGGGTTCAAAAACGTGTTTCAGCTCGACGGCGGCATTATCGAATACGCTCGGCAGGTGCAAGAAAAAGGTTTGAAAAATAAATTTCGAGGCAAAAATTTTGTATTCGACGAGCGACTCGGAGAGCGGATAAGTGACGAAATCATTGCCCGATGTCATCAGTGCGGCAATCCCTCCGACACGCACCAAAACTGCGCCAACGACGCTTGCCATCTGCTTTTTATCCAATGCGAAAGCTGCGCAGCCGCCTACGAAAATTGTTGCTCCACGAAGTGCAAAGATTTCATACAGCTACCAGTCGAGGAGCAAAGAATACTCCGCAAGACGGCGACTTTCAACGGTATGAAATTTGGAAAAGACCGCTACAAAGCTCACAAAGCAGGCAATAGTTTGGAGGAGTAAAAAAATTTTCATTAGAAACGAACCTAACAAAAAGATGTTGAATAGTCGCTCGGAGCGCGTAACCTTTAGATTATTGGCTTCAAAATATTACAAGCATTACAGCAATTTTTTTTTCCAATTTTTTGCTCCAATAGCCTGAACTAAGTTATTACTTTCTTGTTTAATCACTTTCAAAAAGATAACTTTGCAAAAAAAATTTTAACTTATTTCAAGCAAGCTATGTACCAAGACAAATTTTCAAGCAGACACATCGGTATCAACGAAACCGAACTCCACGAGATGTTGCGAACCATAAAAGCAGACTCTATGGAGCAGTTGATAGACGAAACGGTGCCAAAAAGTATCCAACGGAATGATAAATTATCGCTGCCCGAAGCGATGTCAGAGTACGATTATTTGGCAGAATTGAAGGAAACTGCCGCTCTCAACAAGGTTTTTAAGTCGTATATCGGCATGGGCTACAACAGTACAATCACGCCCGCAGTTATCCTCCGGAATGTGTTTGAAAATCCGGGTTGGTACACTCAATACACGCCTTATCAGGCAGAAATTGCGCAGGGACGGCTCGAAAGCCTGCTCAATTACCAAACAATGGTCAGCGATTTGACAGGTTTGCCGATTGCGAATGCGTCTTTGCTCGATGAAGGAACGGCGGCGGCAGAAGCAATGGCGATGTTTTTTGGGATAAAAAACAAACGCGAGGTGACACACAAGCAGTTTTTTGTTGGCGAAAATGTGTTTCCGCAAACCATCGAAATAGTCAAAACCCGCGCTCAACCGCTCGACATAGAGGTCATAGTGGGTGATTGGCGAAAAATGGAGTTCAATAATCAGACTTTCGGCGTGCTTTTGCAATATCCCGACAAGACTGGCAACGTAGAAGATTACCGTGCTTTTGCCGAGAAATGTGCTGCACACGAAACTTATATCACTGTCGCTGCGGATATTTTGAGCTTGGCTCTTCTGACTCCGCCCGGAGAGTGGGGCGCAGATTGCGTGCTTGGAAATACGCAAAGATTGGGCGTTCCGATGGGTTTTGGCGGACCACACGCAGCTTATTTTGCGACCAAAGACGACTTCAAAAGAGTAATTCCGGGCAGAATCATCGGCGTTTCGATTGACACACATGGCAACCGCGCGCTTCGCATGGCACTTCAAACTCGGGAGCAACACATTCGGAGAGAAAAAGCAACTTCTAATATTTGTACCGCCCAAGCCTTGCTCGCCAATATGGCTGCATTTTATGCCGTTTATCACGGACCTAAAGGCATCAAAGGCATCGCAAATCGTATCCATTCGATGGCGAAAATACTCGACAAACAGTTGCAACATTTAGGTTTTTCGCAGTCCAATAGTTATTATTTTGACACACTTTGCATACCGACTGACCAGTTTTTAGAGATAAAAGAAGCCGCCGAAAAAGCAGAAATCAACTTTTTTTATACCCAAAATACCGTCCAAATTTCGTTGAACGAAACTACAACTCAAAAAGATTTAGAGCAAATCTTACATATTTTTGCCAAGATTTCAGGTCGCTCGCTCACAAAGTTGGAGGAAACAGAGGCAGATTTTTCTAAAATACCGCCGCAACTGACTCGCGAAAGTCAATTTTTGACCCATTCCGTTTTCAACAGCTTTCATACCGAAAGTCTTATGATGCGCTACATCAAGCGATTGGAGAATAAAGATTTGTCGCTCGTTCACTCTATGATTTCTTTGGGTTCTTGCACCATGAAACTCAACGCGGCAGCCGAAATGATTCCTGTAAGTTGGGCAGAATTTGGGCAACTGCACCCTTTCGCACCCGCCGAACAAACCAAAGGCTACCAAAAAATATTCACTGAATTAGAGCGTTGGCTGTCCGACTGCACAGGTTTTGCAGCTTGCAGCTTGCAGCCCAACAGTGGCGCACAAGGCGAATATACTGGACTTTTGACCATCAGAGCCTATCACGAGGCGCGTGGCGAAACGCATCGCAACATCGCCATCATACCTTCTTCGGCGCACGGCACGAACCCCGCAAGCGCAGTCATGGCGGGTATGGAAGTGGTCGTAGTGGCTTGCGACGAGCGCGGAAATATTGACGTTGCCGAACTAAAAGCAAAGGTAGAAAAGCACAGTGCCAATCTCTCCTGCCTGATGATAACTTACCCCTCTACGCATGGGGTTTTTGAAACAAGTATCCGCGAAATTTGTGATTTCGTCCACCTGCACGGCGGAAAAGTCTATATGGACGGTGCCAATATGAACGCCCAAGTGGGTCTTACGAGTCCCGGACTCATCGGAGCAGATGTTTGTCACCTCAATTTGCACAAAACTTTCGCTATTCCGCACGGCGGCGGCGGACCGGGAATGGGACCGATTTGTGTCAATGAAAGCCTCGCGCCCTACTTGCCGAACCATATTTTTGGTGAAACTGGGGGCAAAAAAGGCATTACCGCCGTTTCGTCGGCGCCTTTTGGAAGTGCCAGTATTTTGTTGATTTCTTACGGCTATATCAAAATGTTGGGCTGGGACGGAGTCACTAATTCAACCAAATATGCGATTTTGAACGCCAATTATATCAAATCGCGCTTGGAAAGTGCTTATCCTGTTTTGTACTCTGGCGAAATGGGGCGAGCGGCACACGAATTGATTTTGGATTTGCGCCAGTTCAAATCTTTGGAAATCAGTGCCGAAGACGTTGCAAAGCGTCTGATAGACTACGGATTCCATGCTCCGACGCTGTCTTTTCCGGTAGCGGGGACGATTATGATTGAGCCTACCGAAAGCGAGGATAAGTCTGAAATTGACCGCTTTTGTGACGCAATGTTGGAGATAAAAAAGGAAATCAACGAAATAGCTGCGGGCGCAGCCGACGCTCACGACAATGTTTTGGCAAATGCGCCGCACACCCTCGAACAGCTTTCGGCAGACGCTTGGGAACACCCATACAGCCGTGAAAAAGCCGCTTATCCACTGCCTTACCTGCGAGAAGGCTACAAATTTTGGGCAACCGTCGGGCGCGTGAACAATGCACATGGCGACAGAAATTTGGTCTGCACTTGCCTGCCTATCGAGGCGTATCAGTAATTTTTTGATGTTTTACGATGTTTTGCAAGCAGAACAGAATAAGTTTTTGGATATAAAATTTTTGAAACCTCCAGTATCGACAAGGGTTTAAAATTATGTTTTTAAATATTTTATAAAGTGGCGTGCGAGCTTTATAAACGCAATGGGTTGTAGTTGCATACGATAATAAAATATTTTTTGCGGGCGAAATCCTACAAAATATTTTTCGATGTTAGGTAACATAGAACCTTCAAAATCAAAAGTATTGATATGTGAGTAGCCTCTACATTTTTTAATAGCCTCCCAGATAAGCATTGAGTTTCCGCCATATTTTTTGTAGTCCGGGTTTGACGCAGAGCCAATGAATGTAACTTTATTAAAATTAATAATGAATAGCCCGCCAGCACAGGTGATTCCTTCTTGACTTTGTGAATACAATATGAAGCCCTGATTCTGACTGATGATATGTTGAGCCAATTGTAGAAAAGTTTTGCTTTGTTCTTTAGAAATAATATTTTGTTCTACTAAAGATTGTGCAAGCCATAGAGGGCATCTCGAGTCTATGCAGCGTAGTCCTTTGCGCTGCGCCTTTCGTATGTGATTAGTGACACTGGTAGAAAAATTTTTATAGATATTTTCATCAGAATCATTTAGATTAAGTTCGTAGCTATGAAATTTTTCAAAGATAAATTTTCTAAAATTTATCTTTGAAACTACCGAAGACAGGCTGGGATGTAAACAATGGTCAAAGAAATTGAATTGTTGTCCCAACTGTTTTGAGAGCAGCTCAAGGACTGATGCTTTGGTTTCGTCGTTTATCTTGTCGGCAAAAATAGGTCCTAAAAATTGAGCCAAGTAAGGTTTTAATGAATACTTTATACCATATTTATATGAAATATTAATGGGCATAATTGCTATACAATGCGAATTATATTTTACTGTATAAGCACACCAATTTGGACAAATTATGTCAAGGTATTCACACAAATAATAAACTGATTTGTTGGTAGATTTTTTGATAAAATAATTCCAACAACTGTCATAAATATGTTCGCGTTTCAGAAAATCAAGTTGAAAAATAATTTTCATTAGTAATATATTTCAATGTTATTTTGTGACGATATTTTGTACAAAATATCGGGTAAGAAGTGTTGGTTAATAAATTGATAATAGGGTTCAGTCCGGGTTTTTAGATAATTTTGATAGTTTTTTACACATGACTCGGGACTGCCGAATGTATTAAAAATAGCATATTTGGTAAGTTTGCTTTTAGATTGTGCATATGGGCGGGTTGCGCGGTGGTCAATTCGTAAGTCGAATAATACAAGATCGCCTGCGCGAGAATCTAAATCTATTATAGCATCGGTTTTTTCTACTTTATCAAAAACCGAATATCCCAGTATTTTTTTTAATTTCAAGATCATTCGTTCAAAAATACTCGGATTGTGGGTTGTAATAAACCTGTCTGGTTCATGGTGGGTAGCAGGAATAACAGTTAAACCGCCGCCATTTTTGCCGTTGCTTTGGAAATAAATTCCGCATTGGAGTAAAGTATGTTTGTTAGATTGGTGAAAAGTAAGCCCTGCACGTTCTTGACTTGTTGTATCTTTGTGCCAAGCGGTAAACCTGTTTCGGTGTACGGCACATTCAGGTAAAAAAATAATCTTTTCACCCAAAATGTCTTTTATGATGTCAAAATATTTTTTACTAAATATAATTTCTGCAAGTTCTCCCCAATGCGTATAAATATCATTGATAATGCTTAAAGAATCGTATGAATTTTGTTGCCACAGAGAGTCGGCAAACCAAGTATCAAATTTTTTTCGTATTCGAGAAATATCTTCTAAACAATAGACATTACGGACAATCAAATATCCATTGGTGGTAAAAAACTGAACTTCCTCTGCTGTAAGTATATTTGTCATGATTTTTACTTATCCAACGCTCAAGTAATGAGTTTATAATATCTTGCTTTATCATTTTAACATCTATTATTTCAACATTACCGATGTTATAAAGGAGGTTTTAAATTGACTCTTTGGAGTTTAATTTTTGAAGCTGTTTTCTTGTCTTTTGTCACTTTTTTACTTAATGAAAAAAGCAACCGAGAAAATCAAATGTTCTGTAAAATTCTAATGTTTTTGCAAAATCTTGAATTTATACAATGCACGTCCGAAAATACATTCAGTTTGATTAAAATTCTATTTAGAAATTTCACAAAACCATCGGTTGAAAATCGCAAAGAACACTGGCAAAGTTATTTTGGCATGAAATTTTTTTTTTAGCGTTTTTACATTGAAATCTATCGTTTTACACCTTAATTTTAGTTTGTGATTTTAACTGATAATTCCAATTTTCTATTAAAAAAATATTTTGTGTAACATGAGAACATAAGTCTTTATTACAAATATTTTGCGTAAATATTTAAGTATTTTTGATGCTGTACGCAGATTTTAGAAAGCCGACGGTACTCAACGTTTTTTACACCCCGATAACCTTGCGTTTGAGTTCAAAACTCATACCGAGATAGACTTTTCGGACCATTTCGTCGGCGGCGAGTTCTTCGGCTGTTCCTGCCTTTAAGATGCTGCCTTCAAACATAAGATAGGCGCGGTCGGTGATGGAGAGTGTTTCTTGGACGTTGTGGTCGGTGATGAGGATACCGATATTTTTGGTGCGCAATTTGGCTACGATGTACTGGATATCTTCCACTGCGATAGGGTCAATCCCCGCAAAAGGTTCATCGAGGAGGATAAATTTTGGGTCGCTGGCGAGTGCCCGAGCGATTTCTGTTCTTCGCCGCTCGCCGCCCGAGAGCGTATCGCCGTTGCTTTTTCGGACTTTGTGGAGATTAAATTCGTCGAGCAGGCTTTCTAATTTTTCGGCTTGTTCGGCGGGTGTGAGTCGCATCATTTCGAGGACTGCCTTGATATTATTTTCTACCGATAGTTTGCGAAAAACGGACGGCTCTTGTGGCAAATATCCGATGCCTTTTTGTGCACGGCGGTACATCGGCAGGTCAGTAATGTCTTCATTGTCCAAAAAAACTTTTCCCTCATTGGGCTGAATAAACCCGACCGTCATGTAGAAAGACGTAGTTTTTCCGGCACCATTCGGACCGAGTAGCCCTACGATTTCGCCTTGGTTGACTTCTATCGAAACATCTTTTACTACCTGACGTTTCCCATAGTATTTGACGAGGTTTTTAGCTTGTAGCATCATATTTTATCCACCCATTTCTTTGCGCATATCCGATATTTGGCTTTCCCAAAGTCGCTTTTGGTCTTTCACGTCGTCGGCATCGCAAAAATCGGTTATCTCCAATATGGTCTGCTCCGTCACCGCCGACTTGTAGATGCGAAACTCCAAAAATTCTTCTGGGTCGGCATGGTTCCAACGCAGCCGCAACCGCTCTTCCTCGATGTCATCTACTATCATGGCGACCTCTGGCGCACCTTGCCAAGAAAAAATATAACAATCGTCTTGAATGTCGGCTTCGTCACAAAACCACCGGACTAAGCAGGCGGGCGAAGTAAGGAATTGATAAATAATCGTCGGTGACGCTTTCATCAAAAATTCAATTTGAAACGAAACTCTTGCCATGTGGTGTGGTGTATGAAGCTATTTTTCTTCAAGCGGACGCAATAAAATACAAAAAAATGAAACTCACAACATATTAACGAAAAAAAATTATTTTAGTTGAATTTTAATCAAAAATAATCACATTTAGAAATAATAAAAATAACACAATCCGTTTATTTGGAAAGAATAGATAATTTATTTTAAGCTCTTGCACCCAAATAGATTATATTTACAATTTTATATAAAACATTGATTATCAACAGTTTGTACGACTAAAAACTAATCGCTAAAAACTAAAAACTATTTAGACACATTCCTTACCAAAAAGTAGTGAATCGAAGCTACCGACACCTTTGAGGTGTCGGTAGCTTATGCAATAAACTGTGTATTGTTATTTTTTACGTTTTTTTCTGACTGTTGCCTCTGGTTGTTGTGGTTTAGCTTCGCTTTTTACTTGCTCCACACGCAGCGAACCACGCTCGTAGCCGTCTGGGATTTCGACGGGTGCTGGCGCAATGCTCTCACCATCTTTCTCTTGGAGTACCAATTCCGTCGTAGGCACGAATGTCGTTGATTCTTGTTTTTGAAGGGCTTCGTCGTAGCGATACAATTCGTACTGTTCGATTTTTTCTATCAATAATCTGTCATAATCTGCCCGACTTGCGTAGTTTTTGTCTCTCAAGCCGCGCGCCCAACTTTTGTAGTCGGTGGGTGCGAGGTAAAATAAATCGTCGTAGCGGTCGTCTTCGACTATAAATTGGGTGTGGTCAATGTAGGATTCTTGTACCGATTTGTATTGACGAAAGCAAGATTTTATCAATCTGCCTCGAGCGTCGCGGTCGTCGTCTGTCTTGCAAAAAGTAGCGCCGTCCCAATCTCGTATGCTTTTGATACCGAAATGATTGTTGGCATTTTTAGCCAGTTCGCTGTTGCCCCAACTGGATTCTACGGCGGCTTGCGCCAAAATAATGCTGGCGGGAATACCGCTTTTTTTCATTTCCGACACCGCCCAGTGAGAATATTTTTTAAAATACTCTTGCGGAGCAGATACTGGATTAGATAAACTCATCAAGCCGATAGCCATAGGAACTAATAGCAGATGCGGGGATACCCCACACAAAGTGTAGTGCTTTTCCATAATAAGGTTTGCTTTGTTTTGTAGCGCAGTCTTGGAGTCACAAGGTTCAAAAAATCTCATAGAGCTTTTTGTCGGCTGCAACGCGCAGCCAATCGGCAGAAGATTTTCCTAATTTTTGAACTCAAAAACTGTTCAGGAAATAAAAAAATAATGTGTTTGTTCTGTAACCTTTTCAGTCTGTCGGCAATAGTGTTTGTGCGCGGACAGACCAATTTATTTCATCGAGCCTTGTGAAGACTTGTTGGGCGACTTGAACGGATTTGTAAGACGGTTAAGAAATGTACATAAAAAATGAACAAAAACTATACCGCTTTGATACCGCTTTAACTTTTTTTGTTGAAATAGAGTGACAGGTAAGAATTGTACTTTGATGGCACAATCTTTTGAGAGCGCAGCTAACTGTTAGAGTGAGAGGTAATTAGCTGCGTTTTATAATTATTATAAGGGCAAATACAATACCAATATTTGTTAATCGAAGCGAATAAAAAAATATAATTTTTTTGCAAATATGTAAAACGTTGATAGACAGATAATATTAAAACTAAAAAAATATAACAAAAAATGCAACTATTTTTAGAAGAAAAATAATCCAGCGTGACAGGAACGAAGAAAAATTTGAGTACTTAATTTTGAACACGTTCTTAATAAGCAAAAGAATCAAGTGCTGCGCACAAATTCTAACATTTTTTGCAAAAACTTGGATTTCTACAAGCCACGTCTGAAAAAACAGTCACATTGGATAAAAGCGATTTGAAATTTTTGGCAAAAAAATATTTTGCATGACGTAAGGAATGAGGAAAAAATGAGTAGTTTATTTTAGATACATTCCTAAATTATAAAGTTTTATTTATTTTAGCATTTTAGTACGTTTGAACTGATTTTTTACGACTTTTGTAATTATTCTTGAAAACCTTTTTATTCACACACGGATTTTGTTCACTTATTTTTTATCTAATTCCTGATGAATGAAGAAAAAATAAGTAGTTTATTTTAGACGCGTTCCTAATCGACCAAAGTAGAATAATTTGCGGCACGCAAAGTAAAAAAACCCAAAATGAAACTTAAAACCATTCTTGTGGACGACGAAGTAGCTTGCACCAGCACTTTGAAAATAGAATTAGAAGCGTATTGCCCAGACGTTGAGGTGATTCTGACTTTCAATGACCCTGACGAAGCGATTATTTTTTTGCAAAAAAATCAAGTAGATATTGTGTTTCTCGATATAGAAATGGGCGTAATGACGGGTTTCGATTTGCTCAACAAACTAAAAAATATCAGTTTTGAAGTAGTATTTGTTACCGCGTATGATAATTATGCGGTAAAAGCGTTTGAGTATTGCGCCGTAGATTATTTGGTAAAACCCGTCATGAAATACCGCCTCATAGAAGCGGTAGAAAAAATCATGAAAAAACGGGACAACCCAACGCCCAATACCCTGAAACTGAACCTTTTACAGAATAGTTTGCAGACTATTCAGCAGCAACTTCCTACCATTCCTATCCCTACCGCAGACGGATTGGAACTCATCAGAATAGACGAAATCGTGTACATCGAAGCCGACGGCAATTACACGACGATTTTTATGAAAACAGTCAAAGAGCAATACTGTGTGTCCAAATCGCTCAAAGAAATAGAGGGACTTTTATCGGGGCGAAATTTTATACGCACACACAACTCATTCATAGTCAATCCTTTGTACATCAAAAAATATGTGCGGGGTTCGGGCGGCTATCTGGTCATGTCCAACGGCGCAAGCGTAGATGTGTCGCGTGCAAACAAGGATAAAGTGATTGAAGCGTTGGGAGCGTAGGAAATATCGAATATCGAACAAGGAATGTCGAATGTTGAAGGAATACAGCATCGAAATTGAAAATACACGCGGAACATTCGATATTCGTTGTTCAAAAATTCGGTTGTTCAAAAAACGCCCAACTATACACCCAAACGCACCAACTATACACTCGCACTTTCCCAACACCCTTATTTTTACCTATCTTTGACAGATGAAATCAAAAATATTACTTTGTAACGTATTGATTTTATTTGCTTTATGTGCTGCAAATGGACAATCTAAAAGAGCGTTGGGTTCTTTTGATGTGCCGCATTGTGTCAATTTGACGACCCGCGAAGGTCTGGTTTCGCCTATTTCGCAGGCATTAGCGCAAGACCGACAGGGCTACATTTGGATTGGCTCCAACGATGGTTTGACTCGGTACGACGGCAAAAATTGTAAATCGTTTTTGCACAAAAGCGAGGACAGCACGACTTTGGACGCTAACTATTTCAATGACCTTGAAGCCGACGCGGAAGGGCGAGTCTGGTGCGCCACAATTGGCGGACTTGATGCGTATTTACCTGACAGACAACAGTTTAAACATTACACAAAAAATATTTCGGGGACTTATGTAAAATGCCTTTTGAACGAAAACAGCGATTGGATTTGGGTCGGAACGATGAACCGAGATGCACACGCTGGCGGCGGTCTGAATCTGCTGAACAAACGAACTGGCGAACACGGTTACTGGGAAATTACAAGCGAAAAAGCTAATTTTTCCTTCAAACACAACTCCGTAACGGCTTTGGCGAAGGACAAAAATAACGAGCATTGGCTTTGGGTGAGTACCGAATCTGGCGTGGCTTTATTCGATATTTCGCAGTTTCGGTTCATCAATTTTTGGCGCGTACCTGCTATGGATTTGGCGCAGTATCAGTATGTTACGAGTATTTTGCCGCAGGAAGACGGTTCGCTTTGGGTCGGTTGCTGGGCGTTGGGATTGTATCATTTTTTTCCTCCAAAAAGCACTTGGGAATATGTAGAAGTCAAGCCCGACGTAAAAGATAAGTTCAGGATTGTGACTTCTATCGCTCGAAAATCAGCTACCGAGATTTGGGTCGGCACGCAATACGGTATTCATTTTTTGGATAAAAAAACGCTAAAACCTACGCTTTGGGAACACGATAATCGCGATGCGGAAAGTGTGTTGGGTTATTTAGTTTGGGATATTTTGGAAGATAAAAGCGGCATCGCTTGGTTTGCTTTGGACAGTGGCGTGAGCCGTTGGGACAAGCGACAAGACCTTTTTCGCTTCTTTCGGGCGGAAGTACACCAAAAACTCAACAGCAATGTTTATGCCATCACGGGGATTGCGGAAGACACCGCCAGACGCGTTTTTGATATGACAGTTGGTAGCGGAGAAAATGTCTATTCCATTGATTATCAGAATAATACGTCTGATGTTACTTATTTTTTTTCTTGGAAAAACAAAAAACAAGAACCTCGTTTTTTTGACGGGATAACGAATGATAAATATGGCAGGCAATGGTTGATGTCACAAAATGAAGTTTTTACGAGGGATAAAAATAAAATTACGCTTTTTGAGCCGTCTTTTTTGGCTGGAAAAATTCCCAAAACGATGACCGTAAAATCATTGCAAGCGGACGAGCAAGGCAATATTTGGGCGGTCGGGCAGGACGATTTTTTTTATTTTAATCCCGATAAAAAAACGTTCAGATATTACAATATAAAAGCGTACAATCTGCCGAATGTAAAGCCGAATGATTTTATTTCGAGGCTGCTGCCCGACGGAAAAGGAAACGCCTACGTCACGACTTCTTCGGGGCTGATTGTGGCGCAGGGCGATTTTTTGAAGCAATATATCTTGTTTGACAATCCTGAAAGCCCTTTGAATACTTTGCGTTCAGTGGCGTTTGCGGAAGACGGAAAACTGTGGCTAATCGCTGCCAATCAAGGAGTTGTGAAATGTGAAATCAAAGAAAATCACCTCGAAATGGAAAAAAATAACACTGGAAGTTATTTTTTTTTGGAGGGAAATATCCAAGATATTATCGCGGACAACGAAAAAAATATTTGGGCGGCGACCGCCAAAGGTATCCTTTTTTACAACCCCAAAAATAGACAATTACTCACTTTTGACGAAACGCACGGTCTGACGAAAGGCAAAACACCTGCGGTGCAAGGAGGTAGAATTTTTACAAAAACCGCATCGGGAAAAATATTTTTTCCGACCAATTACAACAGGTTGGCGTGGTTTCGTCCGTCCGAAATTATTGTCAAAACCGAGCCAAAGCCGAGCGTTTATTTTGACGGTTTTAAGGTTTTTGATAAAGATTTGACCGCCAAAAAATCGTTGAATTTTCCCGACAAGGTGCAACTCACCTACAAAGAAAATTTTTTTAGTATCGCTTATTCAGCCGTACATTTTAGCAACGCGCAGAACGTAAAATACGCTTACAGATTAGACGGCATCGACGCGAATTGGATAACGACACAGGGCGGAACTGCCAACTATACCAATATCAAAGGCGGCAACTATGCCTTTCATCTGAAAGCTAAAAATACAACGGGGGTTTGGAGCGAAGAGCGCGTTTTGAACATTTCGGTAGAGCCTCCTTTTTGGGAAAAATGGTGGTTTTATTTGGGTATTTTTTTATTTTTGTGTGCTTGTTTTTATGGATTTTACAAATACAGAATCTCGCAAATCAACGAAAAATCGCGGATAGAAAAATTGGCGATGCAAAGCGAAGTAAAAGCACTTCGGGCGCAAATGAACCCACATTTTATGTTCAACGCCCTCAACTCTGTAAAAAGTTATGTTTTGGGAAATCAGCCTTTGAAGGCTTCCGAATATTTGAGCAATTTTGCTTATTTGTTGCGCCAGACTTTGCAGCAGTCGCGCGAGCATACCATCACGCTTCGCGGAGATTTGGAAACCGTAAAACTCTATGTAGAAATGGAGCAAATGCGCTTTCAGGAAACTTTCAGTGTGGTGTACGAAATTGCGGAAGACGTTGATTTAGAGCAAGTTATGATACCGCCGATGCTTTCGCAGCCCTACATCGAGAACGCTATCAAACACGGTTTGCCTGCCCGAAAAAAAGAGGGACTTTTGACCATTTCGGTACAATATGCGGACGAGAAACAAGAAGAAATTTTGTACTGCATCGAAGACAACGGCGTTGGAAGGAAAACGACTTCTGCCGAAAAAAATCCGCAACACAAATCACTCGGAATGGTAATCATACAGGAGCGTATAGATATTCACAATCAACTGAATAACAACAAGTTAGATGTAAAAATTATTGACAAAAAAGACGAAAATGGAGTAGCGATTGGCACAAAAGTAGTGCTTAAACTCACGCTTTCGTGAGGATTTTATTTACGAAAAAATCTCATTCAAGTCCATTTCTATATCCAAAATTTCGTCTTTCAAAATACCTTTACTAAACATCTGAAAATCGTAGGGCGAATTATAAACAGCAATAGACTGCAAACTCGGCACGACGAGCCACGCAGATTTAACGCCTTTTAGGAAGTAACGTTCTGCCTTGTCGCTCAACTCTTGAATACCTTGCGTAGGCAACAAAATTTCGATTATACCAAGCGGAACATTTGTCATTTTGATTTCATCGTGAAAAAAATCAATGTCCATTTTTGGAAAAATAGCCAAGTCGGGCGTTGAACTCCAATCTTCCAATTCAAGTGAAATTTCGCTCATAAAGCGATATTTTTTACGATAATTCATAAAAAATAAACCACTTAAATTATTTTGAATAACAGAATGATTTTTACTCGGCATGGCTTTTCCTCTTTCAAGTTCGTAATCTACGGAAGGATTAACTGGCAATGTTGTTTCCATAAAATAATTTTATTTTTACAAAAATAGTATCTTTACTTTCAAATTCCAAACAAATGAAAAAAACTATCCTTTTTATCGCTTTGATAGCCTCCATTTCGCCGCTTTTTGCTCAAAAAGATGTGTGCGAAAAAATCGGAATGAATCTTTTTAATGTCAGTTACTGGAGCAGAGAAGTTCCGTTCTCTAACCTGATGATGCAAGCTGCGCCGTGGACAAGTGCTGCGACGGACTGGCAGTCTGGTCAGCCCGACGACAACACAGGCGTAGGCAATCTGCTCCAATTAGATGCCAACGGCTATCCTACTTTTTTGCCACAAACGATAGCGGGGCAAGCCAAAAGCCAGCTCGCAAAGACGACCGTTGCTTGGCAAAATGGCGGTATTTTGCCCGAAGGCATCTATACTTTGCTGTATGAAGGCGAGGGCGAAATAGAACCCTATGGCTTCGATGACATCACCGTTTTTAGCAAAACAAGCGGAAGAATTACCTTCTATTTGAAGCCTTTTCAAAAGCAAACGAAGCCCGACGACAGTGGCGCGCTCGGCGTAATTATTCGTAAGTCGCTGATAGGCAACAATATACGAAACGTAAGAGTTTTGCTGCCCAACGTGAGAGAAACAGATGCCGATTATCCGTTCAATTCCTATTTTTTAGCCAAATTAAAACCTTTCAAAACTATTCGTTTTATGAATTGGAACGCTGCATATTGGAGCGAAGAGCGCGCTTGGGCAGACCGCCGCAAGCCAACTTATTTTACACAATTCAACGATGCGGACAAGGACTGGAAAAACTTCGGCGGCAACACCAAACGCAGCGTTTCTTACGAATATCAAGTAAAATTATGCAATATTTTGGACCGCGATATGTGGCTCAATCTTCCCTACGGCGCAGACAGCAACTATGTTGGTCAGGTAGCAAAAATCGTCAAAAATGGCTTAAAACCAAACTTAAAAGTGTATATCGAATACGGAAATGAGGTCTGGAACAGCGAGGGCGCATTTGAAAAACAGCACGATTTTGTGGAACAAAACGCGCCTTTGGACTTACAAAATATGAGTCAGCAGTATCGCTACGCTTATTTTTCAAATAAAGTTTTTAAGGCTTTTGCTGCGTACCAGAACTCACAAAATCCTGTTGTCCAGCGAGTACTGTCGGGACAACAAGCGGATAAGAGCGTTATGGAGCGCGCTATCCAAGGATTGGCGTTCATCAATGCCGCAGGGCAGTTTGATGTCGGAAGTATCACCGCCTACAATTATGGGAGCGATACCAAACTGGCGGATTTGACGGCTTCTGCTACCGTGAGTGATATTGCAAAAATTATGCGGGAGGGAATCGCTGAAAGCATCAATTACATTAAAGAAAATAATGATATATTAGCTGCTGAAAATAAGCCGCTTATGGAATATGAAGGCTCACTGAATCTACACACCAACGAAAACCAAGTGTATCACAAGGCAGCCGTAGCGTTCCTTCAAGACACGAGCGCGTACCATATTTATCAAGAATTTTTGGAGCAAGTAATGGCTTTGCCCAACCTCAAACAGTACATGGCTTTTGTGCTGGCAGACGGCGGCGTGAACAACGATGCGCCTTTTGCGCACCTCCAAAATATCTTCCAAGACGGGTGCAATCAACTGAAATACAAGGCTTTGTTGGAAGCTGGCGGTGTGGATTGTGCGGCAACAAACAAGCCCAATCAAAACGCGGAAGAGCCTTTCGGAAAGATTATGCTTTTTCCGAATCCGACCGATGGTCTGCTGCACTTGATTTTTGAGAAAGAAGGAGAGAAACCACTCGAAATTTTTGACCTTTCGGGCAGAGTATTATTGATGAAAAATATTTATCAGCGAGAAGAAACCGTTGATTTGCAAGACCTTACAAGAGGCATTTATTTTATAAAAATAGGAAAGCAGAGTTTTAGAGTGGCGAGAATGTAAAAAAAAAACGCTAATTTTGTACAAATTTTAGACACAAATGGCTTATAATAGTTTTAAAAAAATTGCGCAGCTTCACGAAAAATTCGGCATTAATCACCTAATGATTGCTTGGCTGCCCAAAGATATTAAGCGTTCCAAAGTCAGCCAAACACTGATGGAAGCGTTGAGCGACGCATCTAATGAAGTGCTCGGAACAGAAAAAGCCAAGTCCGAATACATAATCGTACCTATTCTAAAAGAATTGCGCAAGCAAAATCCAAATGTGTTTAGCTCTTTTTCTGGCTACCAATTTGATGTAGATAGCAAGCTGAAGCTGACCGGCTTTTGCGATTTTATACTTACTGCCACTCCGAACCAAATGGAAATTGATGCCCCAATTTTTTGTTTGGTAGAAGCCAAAAACGACAATGTAGAAAAAGCAATCGCACAATGTGGAGCAGAAATGTATGCGGCAAAACTTTTCAATGAGCGACAAGGCAAGCCTCGCGCTGTGATTTTTGGCTGCGTTACCACTGCTTTTTCTTGGGCTTTTCTAAAATTTGAAAATCACATACTTTACATTGACCCTAATTATGTACCGCTTTCGATAGACGAGCCACAGCGCGTCGTAAGTGTTTTACAGTGGATTTTGGACGAAAGTAAAAAAGCATAAAGACTGACAAGACGCTGCCAAAAAAAAAACGTTGCCGACATCTTTGAGTGTCGGCAACGTTAAAAAAAAAAGCGTTTGATGAAATTTAATACGTCACCGTCCATTCAAAAGTGCCTGTCCCGTTGCCTGTTTGAAAGTTAAGCGCGACAAAGTAAGTGCCGCCGCCTGTAATTTTAGCAAATTTGCCACTACCTGACAAAATCTTTTCGGTGATAGTAAGTCCAGTAGCACTGGTCACAGAGGAAGATGTGGTGTTAATTTTATTACCATCTTTATCAACGTAAGTGGCTAAAACTTCACCCGATTTGCCCGTCACTAAATCAAGCGTAACATTTATCACAGTAGTCAAAGTGCCAAGCGTGCTTATCGAACCGCTAAAATTCTGTACGACTTTTGCGGTAGTGGGTTGCCCAGTGCTGTTAAAAGTAAGCGGCATAAATGAGATTTGGGTCAATGTCATTGGACCAGATACTTTTTGGTTTTCAACAGTAAATTGAGGCTCTTTTTTACAAGCGGTCGTAAATAAGATTGTTGAAAGTAAGACGAACAAAAATAATTTTGGATACATAGTTTTTTGATTTAAAAGTTAAAAATGTAGGTTAATAACGAGGTTATACAAGTTCTTTTATTTGATTGATTTGATAGTACAAAGGTATTAGTGTCTTGACTTTTGGGCAATCCCTAATATTAGGGATATTTTTTTCTTCATTCCCAAGCAGAAAGAGCCTTACCTTTGTGGGAATGAGAAATTATATTTATACTTTTATGAAACTGTATATTTGTTGCTTTTTTGTGTATTCGTTTCCTTTTTTGTGTTTGGCGCAAAACGAGTTTGCGTCGCCAGTTGATAGCCTGAGTCAGTTGCTGACAAAAGCTATCCCCGACACAACAAAAATTAAAGTTCTACTTGGATTGAGCGAGCTTTATCAAAAAAAAGATATAAATAAAGGTATTGTCTATCAAGCGGCGGCTTTTGATTTGATGCAAAAAAAGCAATTAAATTCTTATGCGATATCTGTTATGCTCTCTTTGGCTGACCAATACCGCAGCAATGGCAATTTTCCGAAGTCCATTGAGATATTGCACCAACTACTAAATATTGTTCCAGAAAATCACCCAGAAAGACCAACTATCTATGTTTTTTTAGCAAAAAACTATGCCGCTATTACGGACTATAACAATGTTTTGTATTTTCTCAAAAAAGCTGGACAAGAGCATACTACCTTTGTTTACAAAAATCCGAATGATTCTATACCAATTGCCTACGACACTCGTGAATTTTTGAACAAACCTTTAGACCTTGCGGAAGTATTTGAAAAATTAAATCAAATAGATTCAGCCGTTTGTTACATAAAATTGTCCTACAAAAGATTATCTTATGTGCCTGAAAGTGACGAATGGAAAGCTATTTTTCATTGGCGAATACTGCACACTTACGGACATATTAAACAGCGATTGGGACAAGATAAAGAGGCACTAACCCTGTATCGCAGAGCCTTGGTAGAAGCTAAAAAGACAGATGATGATGTAAATATTCAAACGGTACAATTCTCTTTGGCACACTATTTTTACACGCATCGGCAGATTGACTCTACTGTTTTTTACGCAAAACCCGCTTTTGAGCAAGGCAGAAAAACCCCTAATTTACAAGTGGTACAAGATGCAGGTTTCTTGTTGAAATCTATTTATTCACAACAGAATAAACCAAAAGAAGCCTTGTATTATCTCAACATCGCCGTTGCCGCCAAAGATAGTTTGTTGAATATTGACAAATTGCATGAGGTACAACAACTTTCTGTCCAACAGGAAAGACGTACCCAAGAATTGGCAGACGCAAATACGGCACAACAAAACAGCCTAAAACTCTATATTTTATTGGGTGGATTGTTGTTGTTAGGCAGCGTTACGCTTATTTTATATCGAAATAATCGTCAAAAACAAGTCTTCAATATACAGTTGGAAGAACAAAAAATGGAAATTGAAAACCTTAACACCCATTTGGAAAAAAAAGTAGAAGAGCGCACGGCGGAGCTGCAAAACGCCCTAAACGAAGTGCAAACGGCTTTCAACAAAGGACAAACTACCGAACGCAAACGTGTTTCGGCTGATTTGCACGATGAGATTGGTTCGGCTTTGAGTAGTATTGCTATTTTTAGTGATATGGTAAAAATCAAAGCACAAAAAGTAGCTCCCGAATTGGCAAATGAATTGGATAAAATCGGAACAAAATCAAGGGATATTATCCAAAATATGCGCGATACGATATGGACACTGAACGAGGACAGCAAACAATCACTTTGGGAACGGCTGTATTTGTCGGCTTCGGAATCACTAAATACTAAAAATATATCGCTCGATTGGCAACTGCCGTCTGACGGCGAATTGCCCGAATTTCCTTTCAACACCAAACGCAACCTTTTGTTAATTTTTAAAGAAGTCATAATCAATATTCTGAAACACGCCGATGCAAGTCTTGTAACCGTAGAAAGCAGCAACCAAAACAGTCGATTTATCTTGAAAATAA
This sequence comes from Saprospiraceae bacterium, assembly GCA_043767025.1. GTDB lineage: Bacteria > Bacteroidota > Bacteroidia > Chitinophagales > Saprospiraceae > JAYUHK01. The sequence goes on from JAYUHK010000093.1 coordinate 20,609, forward strand.
CAGACAATGGAAAAGGGTTTGACGCTTCAAACGCCAAAAAAGGCGGGCAAGGTCTAAATAATTTTAGAAATAGAATGACCGAAATTGGGGGGAAAGCAGTTTTGAATAGCCAATTAGGGACTGGCACAACGCTTGTTTTACAAATAGACGGCTCTACCTACAAATAGGGATTGCTTTCCGCCTTATTTAGAAGCAACTTTGTATTTCATTTTTCCAAAAAAATTATCTATGATACGAGTCATCATTTTTGAAGATTATGCCGATATGCGGCAAGTATTGGCGAGTTTGGTAGAAAGCTCTTCGGAATATAATTTGGTCGGAGCTTTTTCTGATGCCAATGATGTTTTGAATATCGTCAAAAAAAACAAACCCGACGTCGTCTTGATGGATTTACAAATGCCCGGCATATCGGGCATCGAAGCCACACGCCTCATAAAAAACCAGTACCCACAGATACAGATATTAGTGCAAACTATATTTGATGATAACGAACGCGTTTTTGCGGCTTTGTGTATGGGCGCATCGGGCTATATTTTGAAAAGTACGCCTGCCCATAAAATTTTAGAAGCGATTGCAGAAACTTTTGAAGGCGGCTCTCCGATGAGTCCTTCGATTGCACGAAAAGTTTTAGCGATGCTTACCGAAAACCAAAATACACATTCTACCGACCACGATTATCAAAATTTATCGCCGCGTGAAAAAGAGGTTTTAGGCTGCTTGACAAAAGGTATGAGTTATAAAATGATAGCAGATTCTTGTAGCATCAGTTACGGAACAGTGAATTCGCATCTGAAAAAAATTTACGAAAAGCTACACGTTCACTCCGCCACCGAAGCCGTCCAAAAAGCATTGTTACAGAAAATTATTATATAAAAAAAACTGTTACCGACATCTCAAGCCGCCCGCAACGTCAAAATCCCGCCGACCGATTTTCCCAAATATCCGCCATTTCGACCAACCATGTACCCAAACGCGCAAGCTATACATTGCGCCTTGCTTTTCCTTCCGCCCTGCCGCATCTTTGTCCTATCATTTATTCAAAAACAAACTTCAATATTCTCCAAATGAAAAAAATCTTATTTGTAGCCGTTTTTACCTTGAGCTTTTACAGCATTTTCGCCCAAAGCGTAGTCACCAAAACCAATACTTCTGGCTGCGGTATGCCCTACATTCTCGCGATGAAAAGCGGCGGCTCTTACGAGCAAACTACCTACGACCGGAAAGGAAAAGTGACAAGCGTTGTTAAAAGCATCGTCGAAACCAACACCAACGGCGAAGTCACTATCCGACAAGAAGGTCGCGACGCCAAAAATAAGGAGTGGCAACCAACGAATATTTCCTTTCAGTGCACGGGCGACGAGCTTATTATGGACCCCAAATCTATGATGCAAATCGGTGATTTTAAATTTAAAGAGAAGTCTGGCAAGAGCGATATGACCATCAAAACCGAAGTGTCGGGCGACAAACTGATTATCAAAAAAAATATGAAAGTCGGCGACAGCCAGCCCGATGCCAAGATTGTAGCCAAAATAATCACTTCGGGCATGATTGCGATGACTACGACGACCAATATGCTCATCAAAAATAGGACAGTCACGGGACAAGAAAAAATTACGCTGCCCATCGGAGAGTTCAACTGTTTTGTTTTAGAACACGACGGGGAGAGCGAAACGGAGATGTTTGGTATGAAAATGAAAAGTACGAGCCATGTCAAAATGTGGTTCAATCCAGAAAGAGGTGTCGTGAAGACGGAAACGACAAATGACAAGATAAAAAAGCTAAATTTTACACAAGAGATGACCGCTTGGAATTTTTAAGAGTTTTTATTTGTAAAAAATATTTTTTTAGATTTTGCTCAAAAAACTATCTTTGCAGAGTCAAAAAAATAAAAATAATATGAAATTACTTGCTTGCTTTGGACTTTGTCTGTTGGCGTTGAGTTGTTCGGTGGCAAAAAAAACGGCAGTCGGAGAAGCCAAAGGAACGAAAATGCTATCGGCAGTTACGGTATTAAAAAATTTGGAACAAAATAAAATAAGCGTGACATGGTTAGAATCTAAAATTAACGTTAATTTTGAAAGCTCCGTCCAATCTTTCGGCGGGACAGTTCGCTTGCGAATGAGAACAGACAGCCTGATTTGGCTCAATGTGACAAAGTTCGGTATCGAAGTGGCGCGAGTGTTGATTACCCCCGACTCCTGCGTGCTGCTCAATCGCTTGGAAGGCAGTTATTCCGTCAAAAATTGGGAATTTATTGGACAACAGATTGGATTACCAAAGGAGCAAGCAAATTTTAAGAACTTACAAAATATTATTTTGGGAAATATCATATTGCTCGAAGGGCGCGAGCTTGTGGTAGATACTTCTAACACCGAATATCGCCTGTCCACAAAAGACAAAAAACCTTTGCAAAGTGAGTACAGCCTTTCGGCAGATAATTTTCTCTTGAAATCTATGATGATAGAAAATGTTATAAAAAATACTCGATTTGTGACCATATTGGAACAAAATGAACCATTAGGAACTTTGCAAAATTTTTCTCGGCTGCGCAAAATAAAATTTCGCAATCCCGCCGTCGGGACTGGAGAAATAGAATGTCAGTTTGAAAAAACGGACATCAACATACCGAAGCAAATGCCTTTTGATATTCCGAGCAGATATTCTCGAGTGGATTGATTTTTTTTGTATAAAAAAAATTGATATATTTGCAGCAGAATTTTCCAACTCGTTCTAAATGAATTATTTAAAAATAGCTGTTCCACTTCTTGCGATTTTGATTAGCCTTTCTCTTTCTCCGACAAAAACGGCAGCGCAGCAGAGTTCGCGCAGAGAGTTGGAGGTAAAACGCAAGCAGATTCTGAAAGACATCAAAAAAAAATCTTCACAGTTGGAAGAAACCCAAAAAACAAAAGTGGGCAAACTGAAAGAAAAAGTCCAACTCAACAAACAAGTCAAAAAACAAGAACAAGTAGTCGGCAATCTGCAAACAGAAGTCCACCAGCTTTCTAAAAGTATCAATCGCAACACAGCAGTTAGCGAAGCTCTGAACCTCGATATTCAGCGACTTACCAACGAATATTCGGAGCGTGCGCGCCGTGTTTTGCGTGAAAAAATAAATCCGACGGTATCGTTTTCTTCCATTGTGTTGCCTTTTTTTCCAAAAAAAATAGCCGAAAATTATGAGCATCGCCAATATCTTCGACAGTACGACCAGTTTCGGCAAAAAGAAGCCTCTTACATCGTAGCAACACAAAAAATACTCTCCTCCAAAATCGCCATTCGAGAGCATCAAAAAGAAAACACAGGCGAAAAATTGACGGCAGAAGAAGCTGAAAAAAAACAACTCCACGGCGAACTCAAACAAGCCGACCAACAGCTGAAATCGCTTTCGGCAACCGAACAAAAGCTGCGCAAAGAACTCAGCGAGCAGGAAAAAATACACGAAAAGCTCAACTCTGCCATCGAAATGGTCATCAAAAATGAAATATCGGGGCGGCGCACACGCGACAAATCCCGCCGCGCCCCCGTCGGACAGGACACGGAGGCAACGGCTATCGTAGAAACCCCCGAATTTAACGCTCTTTCGAGTGATTTTAAAAATAATCGTGGCAAATTGCCTTGGCCCGTCCAAAAAGGAGCGATTTCGAGGCGGTTCGGATTGCAGTCGCACCCGACGTTCAGAGATATTCAAATCAATAATCACGGGATAGACATTGCCACCGAACCCGGTGCCAATGTTCGCGCCGTTTGCAAGGGTAAAATCGTTAGCACGCAATTTTATCCCGGACTAAATAATGTGGTGGTGGCGCAACACGGCAATTATTATACCATTTATTCCAATCTTGAAGTAATAAAAGTTCGCAGAGGCGACGAATTGCAAGCCAAACAAACTATTGGGCAAGTGGCAGCACCCAAAGACGGCAGCACCCAATCTCAACTGCATTTTGAGGTGTGGCAAGAGAAACAACGCCTGAATCCCGCCGATTGGATAGGGAAATAAACAATATTGTATGACATTTGAAAGACTTTTTGATATTCTGCCCTACCAAGCTACCCGTTATCCAAAGTCCAACGCGATTTCGGCTTGGGGCGGAGCTGCTTACAGCACTTTGGAAAGTGTGGAAATAATAAATTCTTTGAGTGCAGGTTTTATAAAAAAAGGGATTCAAGTCGGTCAAAATGTTCTTATTTGGGCGCATTGCGGAAGCCCCGAATGGAATTTTGTGGATTTTGCACTCCAACAAATCGGTGCTGTCGTCGTCCCTATCCACGCCAATATCAGCAATGCGCAGCTGGAATATATTTTGGAAGAAACAAATGCCAATTTAGTAGTTTGCTCCAATAAAATTCTTTGCGACCGAATAAAAAATATAAAAAATCGTGTTATTCCAAATATTATATCTTTTCAAAAAATAGACGAAGTTGTATTTTGGAAGGATTTGGAGGAGAAAAGCAATGATTTTTTGGAGGAACTCGCTCATCGCAAAAATAATATTTCGGAACACCACCTCGCAACCATCATCTATACTTCTGGGACTACGGGCGAACCCAAAGGCGTGATGCTTTCTCATCGAAATATCGTGAGCAATATCAAAGCCGTTATTGCGCTCATTCCCGTCGGTAGCCAACATACTACAATTAGCTTTCTGCCTTTGAGCCACGTTTTTGAACGCATGGTGACGTACTCCTACATGGTCGTCGGGGCTACCATTTGCTACATATCCGACAATTCAGAAATATCGGTAGCCATCAAAAAAATTCGCCCGCATTATTTTACTGCCGTCCCTCGTTTTTTGGAAAAAATATACGACGCATTGCTCGAAAAAATTGCCAAACAACCCAAATTTTTACGAAAAATATCTTATTGGGTCTTGGCACTCGGAGAAAAATACGAAGGACAACGCGGCAAATCTTGGTGGTATCGGTGCCAACTTTGGGCTGCCAATGTGGTGGTTTTTGGTCGCTGGCGTGCTGCGCTCGGAGGCAATGTAAAGGGTGTTATCGTCGGTGCAGCTGCCTTGCAGCCGCGCTTGGGGAGGCTTTTTTCGGCAGCCAAAATTCGTATCCGCGAAGGGTACGGATTGACAGAAACCTCGCCCGTAGTTGCATTCAACCGCTTCGAGCCGGGCGGCACTCGCTTCGGCACGGTCGGCATACCTATCACAGGAGTAGAGCTAAAAATTGACGCTCCCGACGAGCAGGGAGTGGGCGAAATATGGGTACGAAGTCCCGGCGTGATGTTGGGTTATTACAAAAAAGCCGCCGAAACTGCGGCAGTAATAGACGCTGAAAATTGGTTCAAAACAGGCGATGTCGGGAAGATAGTTTTTAAGCGATTTTTGCAACTTACTGACCGAAAAAAGGATATTTTTAAGACTTCGAGCGGGCGGTATGTCGCGCCTCAAATGGTAGAAAATTTGCTCAAAGCATCGCCTTTTGTGGAGCAATGCTTGGTGGTGGGAGCGAATAAATCTTATGTGGCGGCATTGGTGGTGCCTTCTTTCGTCCGACTTCAAGAATGGTGCGAAGCCAACAAAGTACACTGGACAGCCCCTCAATTTATGGTCATCAACCCAAAAGTAGTCAAGTACATGGACAGCCAGTTGGCAGAGGTAAATGCGGGGCTGAAAAGCTACGAGCAGATTAAAAAAATCCATCTACTTTACGAAGAATGGACCGCCGAAAGCGGTGAGCTAACCCCAACTCTCAAGCCACGTCGCTCGGTCATCGTAGAAAAATATGCCAAAGATATTGCCGAAATGTACGATTATTAAGAAGAAAATTGGGTGGTGGCGCAAAATGTATGATAGAGAAAAAAGCGATAAGGAAGGCGCACTTTCGATTTATGAGCAAAATAAATGTGCCGCAACAAGTCGTCGTTTGCGGCTTAAAAAGTATTCCATTTTTAGGACTATCAAAATTCTATTTTAGAAATATGAATTTCAGTGTGTTCAATAGCGGTGGCACAGCTTATTGCATAATTATTTTCGGTCAAGGTGTTTAAAAACCAATTTTTATTTTGATGCCTTAATTCATTGCTTTGAACATCTATTGAGCTGTAATCCAAGTAAATACCCAAACCTAAAGCCTTTGAAATAGCTTCTTTACGGGTGTGCAAAAAGAAAAAATGTTTCGCATTGTTGTTTAAAACTAAATTTTCTTTTTCCTTTTTATTTAATAATTCAGATTCAACATTGATTAATGTCGCATCTTCAAGCGCAATATCCACACCGAGCGGCGTAATTAATGATGCCAAACAAATGACAAAATTATTTGAATACGATAGGCTAAATTGAAAAGCGGTGGATTCAAAATAGGGCTGATGAAACTGGCTGCGTTTCAAATCATATAAAGAAATATTTTGATTAAAATAATCTAATTGCCGTTGGAGCAGCTCAAACCCGATAATTTTTTGGTCTTTTTTTTGGTCCTTATATTTATCAATCCTACCCAATTCATACGGGTTTAGCTTTTTTTTTACTTCTTTTTCAATTAATGCAACCGCCGCCTTGTTGTATTCTGCAATGATTAAATGTATCATATCCACGCCTATGATTTTATTGGGCAACCCTCAAAAAAAGTATTGTCGGATAGGGTTTCGCCTTTCATCACCAAAGATAAAGCCTCTAATTTGATATTGTTACCAATAATGGTATCATACAAAATAATGGTTCTTGCGCCGATACTGGTTTCATTTCCAATAGTAATATTTCCTATTTTCATTATTCTATCTTCAAAAAGATGGGTTTGAGGACCCGATTCAACGCTCATACTCACGTCGTCGCCTATGCTCACCACATCAAATTCCGTAAAATCTAATGTAAATAAACAAGCTCGCTTCCCAATTTTGACACCCAAAAACCGCAGACAAAAAGGTAATAAAGCCGTGCCTTGCAAATATTCTAACAAATAGGGTGTCGCCAACGCCTCATAAGTACAGGTAATGGCTTCGCTGAGCCAAACGCCCATTGACCACATCGGCATTTGTTTGGGTTTGTATTTCCCAACAAATAGCCATTTTAAAATCACTACGAATAGAAAAGCAGGGATACCCACAAAACTCAGAAAATATATTGGCAAATAAAATAAAAACATATACCAAGAGTCATCTACGATAACATCATGTATGTACGAAATAAATAACCAACTGCTACATAAGATGAAGGTCAGGGGTAAAATTATTCTTATAAATTCAATAGTCGCTCGTTTTAGATAAGTTGTTTTAGAGGGATTGAATGTTAAAGAAGTATCAAAATTTTCTGATTTTTGTCTTTGAGGCATAGCAATGGCGGGAGAACCAAACCAATCTTTGGCACTGTTTTGCTCCAATTCTTCTGTTGAAGGTGGAATAGATAGCACGCCGATAAGCATATTATCACCCAAAATAGTGCCTTGTGGTATCAGTGCGCTATTGCCCACAAAAGTTTTATGTCCTATGGCGGTTTGTTCTAAAATAAGACAATTATCCCGAACATCGGCTTCGCCAAGATTGACGGCATCGGCAATAAAAGATTCGTTGCCGATGGATAAAAGTTGGGGTGTAATATTACTGGCGGTAGAAATTTCAGAATTTCGTCCTATTTTTGCGCCAAGCAATCTTAAATAGGCACTAATATACACGGTGGCGTAAATTGGGTGTAATATCACAAGTGACAATGCACAAAATTGGTCGGCTAACCATTTTTTTACATACATCGGGCTGTATACCGCATAGTGTCCGGCTTTGATATTTTTTAATAAAATTCTATTAAAAAATACTGCTTGAAGTATAAAAATCAAGGTATATACTACGGCAATAATGGGTGTGTAAAACAAATAATAAAACTGATAATCGTCCGCTAACTGGTCTAATTGGTATAAAGTAAATAAACCGGGAGCAAATGGAATGATGACCGAAAGTGAAAAAACAAGCAATAGTGCCGTATATATTAATGAGTAACGCATTTTTGTCTGTTTTGAAACATAAAACGGTTCGCTGTACGCTGCTTTCGCCTTTTGCTGAATAAGTTGTGCGGGACTGCCGTGATAAATTGCCCCTTCGGGAATAGTTTGGTCATTGGGCAAACAACTTAAATCTTTTAATTCAGATTGGTTTTGCAGCGTGCAGCCGCCTTTGATTATGGCACTTGTGCCTACATAACAGTGATTGCCGATTTTGATAGCACTGATTTTTAACAAGCCGTTTTCAATCACCACGTTATTCAATAGCACGTTGCTACTTATGGCTGAATAATCCCCAATTTCTACCAAATCAGGCGCACCGCAACTAAATGTACTTAATTGTACATTTTTGCCAATCTTCATTCCCATCAACCGCATATATCTGTTGTAAAGCGGCGTGCCGTTGAGCAAAGTAACGTTGACTAATTTATTGACTGAATTTACAAACCAATACCTGAAATAATAAAAGCCCCAAAGTGGATAATGACCCGCTTTATATTTGCCAATAATTAGTTTTTTACAAACAATACTTATAAAACCCATAATTGGAGATACAAAACACAATAACATTATTGCCACTAAAAAAGGGTTGATATGGCTCTCACTTTCTACTTGGGCGTAGTAATATCCTAAATAAGGAATATATAATTGAGCTGTAAAGAGTAAAAAAATAATTGGCAGACTTAATATTTGAGCCAAAAGACAAACGTAAAACCGGATAGGATTGACTTTATTGAACGGCTCATTGTCATTTTTTTGGATTTCAAAATTAGAAATTTCAACCGCTTCTATAAATTTAGAAATTGGTCGGTTCAAATAAATATCCTTAATAGACACCTTATTTATCGCAGCGTCTTTTCGCAACACCGACACAAAGTTAGCCGCCAATAAGGAATGTCCGCCCAAATCAGTAAAAAAGTCTGTGTTGTCATTGATGGTTTTTCCAATAAATAAATTTTGAAGTGCGGTTATTATTTTAGTTTTAATCGCCTCTTCTTTATTAATTGGCTTCAATGTGACGGCTTGTTTTTCTTCAAATGCGGCAGGAAGAGGTAATTTTTTTTTGTCAATTTTCCCGCTTGGCAATCTTTCAAATGAAGTCATTGGTACAATAATAGCAGGCACCATATAAATCGGTAAAGTTTTGGCTAATTGTTCCCGTATTTTTTCGGGTTCAAACGCCGCCCCTACATTCATTTGCACATACCCCACTAACTCATCTTGATTGAAATTATCTACTTTGATAGCCACCGCCGCATTAATGACATTGTTTTGGGCGGCAAGTTGGCTTTCAATTTCACCCAATTCTATCCGAAATCCCCTAAGTTTGACTTGGTCATCTAATCTGCCATAAAAATTCACCAATCCATCTGCATCTATTGCCGCCAAATCACCTGTTCTGTACAATAAATTACCCGGTAATGCGGTTTCATCAATTGGCTTTGCCACAAACTTTTTGGCGGTAAGTTCTGGTAAATTAATGTAGCCTTTCCCTACGCCCGGACCTGAAATCACTAATTCGCCCTGTTCCCCAATCGGCAATATATTAAGCTGCTCATCTACAATCGCATAGTTATAATTTGGCAACGGATGCCCAATCGTAATTTTATCATTGGCTTGCAAACAAATCATTGAGGACGTTACGGTGGTTTCCGTTGGTCCATAGGAATTAAAGAATTGCCTACCTGACTTTGCCCATTGGTTTAAAACTTTTGTGGTACAAGCCTCGCCACCCGCATTTATCAGCCGTAAAGTAGGAATGTCATCATCAATTACAGACAACAAACTCGGCACAGCGTGTAAAATAGTGACTTGATGTTGTCTTAAAAAATGACTTAATTCATCAATCGCTTTTGAAGTGGCGGTATCTGCAATAATCAAAGTTGCGCCCACAAAATAACTTATCCAAGATTCCTCGCACCACATATCAAACGACACCGAAAAGCCTTGATACACAATATCATTAGCCCTTATTTTTAATATTTCATTTTCGGAGCGTACAAAATGGCATATTTGTTTTTGCGTGATAGGGATTCCTTTGGGTTTGCCCGTGCTACCCGAAGTGTATAAAATATAGGCATCGGTGGCAGGTGAATATTGGACAGGGGCTAACGCTATTTTTTCGTTGGGTAAATTATTAACTGTTAATTTTTGTATTTCAAATTCAACAGTTTTATCTCCAAAATAAGCACTCACGTTGCCTTCTTGAAATACAGTTTGGACACGCTCCATTGGCATATCGTAATCCACAGGAACGTAAGTACAACCCGCTTTTACAATAGCCAAAATCGCTACGTGCAGTTCTAAACTGCGTTGATGCCAAACACCAATCACTTTACCGTTAGAAAAACCTTGATGAACAAGTGAATTTGCCACCACATTACTCCAGCTATCTAATTGGCTATACGACAGCTTAAAATCATTAAAGACCAACGCCGTTTTATTTTCATTTTGTGCCGCCGCATGAGTGAAAATATTGGCTAATGTTTCTTCTTTTATAAGTTGTGGCATCTTCGCACCACATAAAATACTTTTTTTCATCAATCTACTTATTGTTCAAAATTCGTTTTAATTAACTCCTGTTTTGTAAAATTTTTTTTATAAAAAAGAATTTTAAAACAGAATCTTATTCGGGATAAACGCCTTTCAGAAAGTGCCTTGTAGAAATTCAAGTTTTTGCAAAAATATAGCGGAAAGGAGCGAAAACCTGTTTGCAGTTTGGCAAAGCCGACAAGTTTTTTTCGCTCCAACGGAATTTTTTAGCAAAAATTTTAGAATTTGTACGTTACTTTTTTCATCAAGGAATGAAGAAAAAATAGGTATTGTGTTTTATACGCATTTTCAAGAAAAAAGATGACAAAAGCAAGTAAATAACTCCTAAAATTAGACTCAAACGACTCAATTTTAAAAAATTGCTTAATCATCAGAGATAAGTAGTGTTTAGTTTTTAATTTTGATTCATCATAAAATATTGAAAATCAACGAATTATGTCGAATATTAAATGTCCTCTATTTAAGTGTAAGAACTTATTAAGTACTTTTTCTAAAGAATTGCAAAGAATTACCTGTAATTATCAATTATTTATGCGACTAAAAACTAAAAACTTTGTCGAAGCTCATTTTGTAATAAAACGCATCTAAAATAAATTATTCTTTCTTTCACTTTTCTGAAAGTTAAAAAAAAAGCTCCGTAGAGTTTTCTCTACGGAGCTTTGCGACAAGACAACGGTTGCTGTTTATCCCGGAGTTCTGCCCGCTATCAGAAAGTCCTGAAAAGTCTTGAGTTCTGCCCACTTGCCTTCGCTCGCCAAAGCTGCCTGACGCGCCCAACTTGAAGGGTCGTGAATACGGTAGTGCGGTCCTGCTGCGTCAAGAATAGCTTGCAAACGCTCCTGCGCCGACGCAGCCAAATCCGACCACAACCAAATGCCGTCGTTGTTGAGCAGCTGCTCTATCTTCGGTCCGATGCCTTCTACTTTTTTTAGGTCATCTTTGCGCTGACTCATCGCCGTCATGCCGCCTGCCATCGCTGCCATTGCGCTGGCTGCCATGACTGCTGGTTGCGCCTCTATTTTTTCGCCCGCAGCGAGTTTGGCTTTGTCGTCCTGACAAGTCTGCAAATCTGCGTGAAGCTGACCAACTTGTGCCGAATATTTTTCCATCTGCACACGAAGATTGTCAATTTCTATTTTCGCGTTGCTCAAATCGTTGTCGCGTTGGCGATACAGCTTTTCGAGGTCGGCGTATTTTGTTTTCCAAGCTGCAAGGTCGTTGCGGCAGGCATCTAATTCTAACTGGAGTGCTGCTGCCTTGCGTTGCCAAATCCATCTGCCCGTCAGAAGTCCAATAAGCCAAGCGATGAACAAAAAAAGTAGCACGAGCAGACTGTCGCGACTGCCGAGAGCGTTAAAAAGTTGCGTTAAAAAGTCCATAGTTAGTTGTGTTTTATTTATTTAGTATCTTTTTTTTAGGCTAAAAAAATGAAAAAAAAAGACACCGAGTTATTGAAAAAAGATGAATGATTAATTAATTTTGATATTTACGCGGCGGTTTTTTGCCTTGCCGTCGGCATCGTCGTTGCTTGCCATTGGGCTGCGCTCGCCGTCTGTGGCGGTGTCTGTTTTCACTTTGATACCTTTACTTTCGAGATATTTTCGGACTGCTTTTGCGCGTCGCAAGCCAAGACTGTTGTTTTCGGCATCGCTGCCGTCGCTGTCTGTATGCCCCGTGATGGTCAATTTTTGTGGCGGCGTGCGTTTGCAAAAACTAACCAATGAGTCGGAGTAGATTTTGAACTGCTCACCCGGCTGGAATATATCCGAACCCGATGCAAAGTTAGCGTCCGAAAAAGTCATATCCGAAAAGCTGAACTGCGTGGTAGCAAGCTGCGGAGTAGCCGTATTGTTCGACGCAGTTTGGTTGCGAACGATGCTGAACGAAGCAGGTGCGGACAGCTTGGAGTCATTGACTTTTCCGGAGTCCAAAGAGATTCGATTTTCGGGGATTCCCATTGCTACCAACTGCGAGCGAAGTTCGGCGGCGCGCGCCAAACCGAGATTTTCGTAGAACCCGGATTTCATTCCTTCTTCGCTGTTGAGATAATAGCCCGTCACGGTCAGGTTCTTGTCGGGGTGTGCTTTGAGATAGGCGGCGGTTTTGGCGAGAAAATCGCTGTTGTCGGGACTCAAGTTTGGCTTGGTCATTTTGTCGGCAAAAGCGAACTGCTCGTAACCAGCCAGCACGGTGCTATCTCCGTTTTTGAGGGTCAGGCTTTTAGCCCGCATTTCGGCTACGGGAGCGGCGGCGGGTTGTTCGTAGCAGTTGTGTTTGATTTTGCAGACGTAAATGTAGCGACTCGGAACCGCCCACCCGCAGAGGATGAGAAAACTAATCAAGTAAGGCTTCATAAAAATAGGTTTAAAATGTGTTTATTTTTTCGTCGGTCTAAAATTAAAACTAATTTTCTAAACTAAAAAGAAAATTTAAAATTTTATTTAATAATTTATACGAAAATAAAAAACGCAGGTCACGCTACTTTACAAATATTTAACATAGTACTCCAAAACGTGATAAAAAAGCTATATTTTCATACTTTTTATTCAAAAAACTACACTGTCCTCTGTCTGGTAGCGGCTCAATAAAAAAGAGCCTTTTTGTTGGTCGGATATTTGGAGATTGATAATATTTTTTTGGTCCTCAAACACTTCGGTCAGCAGCGAATTTTTTACCGAAAATTTTTTGACGGGTGCTGTCACATTGCTTACTTCCATAAAAACCCAAATTGCCGCCATATCCTCCGAATTTTCTTTCCCCAAATAGTTGATTCGGAGCGTCTGGTCGTTGGCTACCAAAGTCATTGTTTCTTTCAGATAATTGGCGATTAGTTCGTTGGTCTGCGCGTCTTCTCGTTGCGTACCTATCCGAAGCGGGCGAGCCACGCCGCGCCGCTGAAAAGCACTCTCCAAATCATCAATAAAAATATGCCCCGTTATCTGCAAGGTCTTGTGCGAAGCCTTATAATTTACATCAAAAGTGCTGACATGAAACAGATGCCGCCACGCCGCCTCCAACGAACAAGGAACAAGCAGCAACAAAAAGAAACCTGCACATATATAATGGTGTAATTTTTTCATTTTAATTTCAATTTTGGTCAAATTTTTTTACTTCAGCCTAATATTTTGGCAATATGACATAAAAATCCAAAAATAAGTACAAATATTCGTCGAAAAAAGTATTTAAGTTGATAAATATAACTTTATATTTACGCTCGCTAAACAAACAATAGTTTGTTTGCTGTTATCATTACATTTTTTTAAACACACAATTACAAAGTTTATTATGAAACAAATCGTACTTGCTTTTTTTAGCCTATTAATTTTGTCGCAAAACACTACGGCACAAGTAGCCAAAAAAATTCTCATCGAAGAATTTACCAACGCCTCTTGCGGTCCGTGCGCAGCTCAAAACCCAGCTTTCAAGGCACTTTTAGATGCCAACATTTCTACTGTCGTGCCTGTCAAATATCAGGCTTGGTTTCCGGGATTCGACCCTATGAACAAGCAAAACCCAACCGAAGTCGCTGCGCGCGGAGCTTACTACGGTCTGAATGGCGTACCGACAGCTTGGATAAACGGCGAGTTGCCTGACACTACCTACGCTAACGGGGCAGGTACATGGTCGGGAACCTATGCGGGAGGTCCTTATGGCTACAACCAAGCTGTGATAGATTACGCTGCTGCTCTCACTACGCCGCTTTCTATTGCGCTAACGCACTCTTTGAGCAATACTTTGGACACTACCACCATTACCTGCGTTATCAAAAACGAAACAACTACCGTTTTTCAAGACACAGCAATGGTGCTACACGTCGTGATAGAGGAAACTGCGATTAATTTCGATGCAGCTCCCGGAAACAACGGTGAAACTGATTTTTTCAACGTAATGCGTAAGATGATTCCAAATGCCAACGGAACAAAAGTAGCGGGAGCTATCCAGCCGGGCGCGTCTTTGACCTTTACGTTCAAGGTCTTTACGCCAGAATACATCTATCGCTACGACCAAATCGCGATAGCGGCTTTTGCGCAAAGCAAAAATACCCAAAAAGTATGGCAAGCGGGACTCAGCACCGAGCAAGCACTCCCAATAGGTGGTGCCTTCGGAGACGTATCTATGGAGTCCGTCACTATTCCCAACGCATCAAACTGCGACTACGCGCTTACGCCACAAGTCGGAATCACCAATTTGGGTACAAACACTGTGACTTCCTTCGAGGTTGGGTATTCTATCAACGGAGCTGTAACAGTCAAAAAAACGTGGACTGGGACACTCGCTCCCAACGCTGCGCAAGCCGTCGCTTTTCCGCAAATTAATATTCCTACCGGAGCCGGCACCATCGTCTATCAGTTGTTCAAAGTCAACGGATTGCGCGATGTAAACGCTTCCAATAGCTTACCGATAGACGAAAATACGCTCGCCTACTCGAATGTAAATGTAGGAATAAAAGCCATCGAAAGCTTTGAAACTACGACCGTCGAAACGGGCGTACCTTCCAAAGCTATCATCATAAAAGGCGACCCTACTTTCATGCGCGTCTTGGACAAAGCATGGTTTGTGGCGCAAGGAGCAACCACCGTCACCGACCAAATCGGCGGTTTTGGAACTTCTAACAAGTCTATTCAAGCACTTTTTTATAGTATGGCCGTTACGGAAGACCCTGTCGAACTGGTTTTTGACAAAATTGACTTGACCAATTCTGTCGGCACAAAAATTAAATTCCAACACGCTTACGCACAATACGGAACAGAGAACGACAAACTTGAAGTCCAGTATTCATTGGATTGCGGAGCGACATGGACGACTGTTTGGAACAAAGCAGGTGCAGCCTTGAAAACAACCGCAGCTCAAACGGCTTATTTCTTCCCGAAAGCTGCGCAATGGAAGCAAGACAGCGTAATAGTAACTGCGTTGGACGGCAAAACAGGCGTAAATATACGTTTCAAATGTACTTCTGCCTTCGGAAACAACCTCTATATTGACAACATCAATATCCAATCTCCGACAGGAACGGTAGATGCAGGGCAGTTGGAAGGTAAAGTTTCTATGTATCCGAATCCGACAAGCGATGTCGTAAATATTGACCTCGTGTTGGCGGAGAGTACTCCGGTCAGTGTACAGATTTTTGACGTAGCGGGCAAGTTAGTCCAGACTATTCGCGACAATGTGAATTTCGCAAGCGGCGCTCACAGCCTTACTTGGGAAGCTCCGGCAGCAGGTCTTTACATCGTAAAAATCCGCACCAACATCGGTGAAGTCGCTCAAAAACTAACGGTAATTAAGTAATTTTTTTTATTCGTAAATAAAAAAGTGGGATAGAACAGTAAAATGTTCTATCCCATTTTTTTGTACCTTTGCAGTCGAAATAAAATACAACTTTGAAATTTAATTTACAACATACCGACCCACAAAGCAACGCCCGAGCAGGCGAAATCGAAACAGCACACGGAACGATTCAGACCCCTATTTTTATGCCCGTCGGCACCGCAGGTACAGTCAAAGCCGTCCACCAATCCGAACTGGAGCGTCAGATAAATGCGCAGATTATTCTCGGCAACACTTACCACTTGTACTTGCGTCCGGGAACTGATATTCTACAAAAAGCAGGTGGCTTGCACGGTTTCAACGGCTGGTCGCGCCCTTTGCTCACCGACAGCGGCGGCTATCAAGTCTATTCTTTGAGCCATCGGCGCAAAATCACAGAGGAGGGCGTTACGTTCCAATCACATATTGACGGCTCAAAACATTTTTTTTCACCCGAAAAAGCGATGGAAATTCAGCGCGTCATCGGTGCAGATTTCGTGATGGCTTTCGACGAATGTACGCCCTATCCGTGCGACTACCAATATGCCAAAAAATCCATGCAGCTCACCCACCGTTGGCTCGAGCGTTGCTGCAAGTATATGGACACCACCGAAGGTCACTACGGATACGAACAGACCCTGCTGCCCATCGTGCAAGGCAGTACTTACAGCGACCTCCGCCAAGAGTCCGCCGAAACTATCGCTAATTTCGGGCGCGCCGCAAACGCCATCGGCGGGCTTTCGGTAGGCGAACCCGCCGAAGAAATGTACCGTGTTACGGATTGGGTATGCAGAATCCTACCGACCGACAAGCCTCGCTACCTGATGGGAGTCGGCACGCCCGCTAATATTTTGGAATGTATTGCGCTCGGAGTAGATATGTTCGATTGTGTGCTGCCTTCGCGCAACGCGCGGCACGGCTTACTCTACACTCGGCACGGCATAGTGAGCATCAAAAGTGCCAAATGGAAGGACGATTTTACGCCCATTGATGCCGAAAGTCCCGCCGAATCCAGCCGATTTTATACCAAAGCGTATCTCCGACACTTGTTTCATTGCGGCGAATTGTTGGCGATGCAAATTGCTACTTTACAAAATTTAAGTTTTTATCTGTGGCTTGTCGGCGAAGCTCGGCGACATATTTTGCTCGGAGATTTTTCGGTTTGGAAAGCCGAGATGGTCGAGCGAGTCCAGCGAAGATTGTAGTAACTTGTGTTACGCAGGGATTTTAAATTGGTTCATTTGGGCTTGATTTTGTGGTAATTTTCTTATCCTTGTCACTTTTTTCCTTGATGAAAAAAGTAACCAAAAAAATCAAGTGCTCTGTATAAATTCTAAAGTTTTTGCTTAAAAATCCCGTCGGCGCGCGAAAAATACT
>JAYUHK010000094.1:0-6872 GCA_043767025.1 Saprospiraceae bacterium
GCGAGAGGAAAGCCCTACCCAAACCATCTCTGTGGCTTCGCTGCCAAGCGGCTTTTATGTGGTATCCGTGACCAACGGCGCAGAAACTTGGTACCAGAAGGTCATCATCCAACGATGAAAAAGCTAAAAATATTAAAAAGTCCCAACATGAGCTGCGCTCTTGTTGGGGCTTTGTTTTGCTTGTGTCAAAGCCTTTAAAAAAACAATTAGGAAAAAAAGTTTGGACAGATTTGCAGAATATTCAAAAAAAACAATTATTTTTATCAATAATTTCGATTTCTGACTAAATCTTGCGCATGGAAAAGGCATTTGTACCCAAAATTTTTATTCTTTTACTGTTGTTCATTGCCTCAAAAGCGACTGCGCAGGTACAGGTTACGGCTGCTGGCACAGCACCTTTTGACCCTGTGGGGCTGATAAATAACGTGTTTTTGGGGCAAGGAATAAAGGTTCTGAACGTCACTTTCAAGGGAAAACCAGTCGCCGTGGGCTATTTTACGGCTGGCTTGAGCAGCGTCGGATTGGAGCGGGGCATCGTGATGACGACAGGGCAGGCGGTCTTGGCGGAAGGTCCAAACAACAGCGCAGGAGCTGGTTTTGACAACAACAGCAACGCCACCGACCCCGACCTTACGGCTATTTCGACTGCACAGATTCGAGATGCAGCCATTTATGAGATTACTTTTATCCCGATTGCGGACACGCTGCGCTTTCGCTATTCCTTTGGGTCGGACGAATATCCAGAGTTTGCCTGCCAAGCCTTCAACGATGTTTTTGGTTTTTTTATCAGCGGTCCGGGCATCACGGGACCCTACCAAAACAGTGGAAAAAATATCGCGTTGATTCCCAATACCAACCTACCTGTGAGCATCAATAACGTGCATCCGTCCAACGGTTTTGGTTGTCCCGCCAAAAATATTCAGTACTATAATGCGATAGGTAACAACAATCCCAACCTACAATACGACGGTATTACAGATGTTTTTACGGCTACGGCGGTGGTCGTGCCTTGCCAAACGTACAAAATAAAGTTGGTCATCGCCGATGCGCAGGACGATATTTACGACTCGGGCGTATTTTTGGAGGCTAAAAGTTTTGGAACTGGACGATTAGAAACCAAAGTAAATACCGTCAGTTTGGACGGCTCGGTGGTGGAAGGTTGTGCGAGCGGTTTGCTTACTTTCAAACTTCCTCAAAAAACAAATGCCGATTTTCCGTTGGATTACAAAATACTCGGCACTGCGCTGAATGGCATTGATTATCAGACGATTCCGACGGATTTGAAAATTTTGGCGGGTCAAGATTCCGTGTCTATACCGATTATTGCGCTCGAGGACGGTGTCACAGAAATCAACGAAACGATAGGAATTGACATCAGAAAAGACCTTTGTACGCGCGACACTATCTGGATTACCGTCCGCGACAACAAATTAATCATGCCCAACTTGGGCAATGATACGAGTATTTGTAGGGGCGACTCTGTGCAGATATTTGGTAAACTAAACGTACAACTTCCGTCGCCGCCGACTTTTACCAACGCCACAAACTACAATATCAATCCGCCATACACGCCTATTTTTTCGGATATTTTGGTGAATGCCGTGCTGCCAACGACGCTTTCTGCACCAGTTATTCAGTCGGTTTGTATCAATTTGGAACACAAATACGACGACGATTTGGATATTTATCTCATCAGTCCGGGCGGTCAATTTTTGGAACTTTCTACCGACAACGGCGGCTCGGGCGACAACTACACCAACACCTGTTTTACGCCTTCGGCAACCAATCCGATTGACCCCAATCCCGGTCCAGCCGGTGCGCCAGCCAGTGCTACGCCCTTCACAGGCACGTTCAAACCAGAGGGAATTTGGTCAGATTTGTGGGACAGTCCGCACCCAACGAATGGTACTTGGCGGCTGCAAGTGACGGACGACCAAGCCGAAACCCCGCCCCGAATCGGAAAAATTTTGAATTGGACGATTACTTTCAACGCTACTTATCAGCTCTATTATCGCTGGACTCCCGCGCTCGGCTTGAGCTGCTCGGACTGCCCGAACCCTATCGCAAAGCCCGACCAAACTACCAATTATCGTCTTTTCGTGACCGATAGCTACGGCTGCGTGGTGACGGATTCGATAAAAATCGAAGTGCAAGACAAACTTCTTGCACCCGCTATTGTTTGCACCAATATCACCAATAATAGTATTACTTTCAACTGGAACACTGTCACAGGAGCTACCAATTATGAAGTAAATATCAACGGAACTGGTTGGGTCAATACCAACAACGGTCTTTTGTCACACATTGTAGGAAATTTAGTTTTAAATGAAAGTACGACGGTCCAAGTTCGCGGAGTCGGAAATTGTGGTGGCACTATCGGAACGGCTACCTGTACCACTCCAAGTTGCGTTTCTCCTTCCGGAAATATTACCCAACAAACCGCCGCTAAATGTTACGGAAGCGCGGACGGGACGGCTACCGTAGTGTCGGCAGCCAATACCTTTCCGCCCTACACTTATAAGTTGGGAAATGAAATAAATGCTACGGGTTTATTCACTGGACTTGCTGCTGGGATCTACAATATTCTTGTCATTGACGGCAGTAATTGTTCGGGTATGGTGAGCGTGACCATTCAGCAACCTTCGCCTTTATCCGTCCAAAACATAGTAAAAGACACGGTTTCTTGCTTCGGAAAAAGCGACGGACGCGCGACCGTAAAGGTAAACGGCGGTATTCCGAATTTTACTTTTCTATGGAGCAATAACTCTACCGACTCGGTCGCATTGGGACTAAAATTCGGAAAAAACTATGTCACAATTACGGACGTAAATGGCTGCAAGGCGATAGATAGTATCCAAATGCCGCAGCCAAACTTACTCACACTCGACCAATCCAGCGTGCCAGTGGGCTGCGCTGGGGCGAAGAATGGCAAAGCGATTGTTATCGCTACGGGTGGTAATTCGCCCTACCAATTTTTATGGGATTTGAACGCCAACGGACAAACCAACGATACTGCTTTTTTACTAAATGGTGGTTCTTACTCTGTCACAGTTACGGATAAAAAAGGCTGTTTTGACACTCAAGCCGTGACTGTTGGCGAAAATACGCCTTTGCTTCTTCAAGTTTCTTCTGTTACCGTCAGTTGTTTTGGGGGAAATAACGGCTCTGCGGCGGTGTCTGTTTCTAACGGCGTTGCGCCTTACGCGTATCGTTGGAGCGATGCCAACAGTCAAAATACTCCGATTGCGTCGGGACTTCCAGCAGGAAACTTCGGGATTACTGTCACAGATAACGCAGGTTGCAAAGATTCTGCGAGAGTAGATGTGACTTCGCCGCCCGTGCTGAAAATTAATTTACAAACAGATTCTACTTCGTGTTTTTCCTCCAACGACGGAAAAGCAACGCTTAACGTAACTGGCGGCACGCCCATTTTTTCTTATCAGTGGAGCGACGACCTGACCCAAGTTACAAATATCAGAACTGGCTTATTATCAGGCAGTTATGGAGTCACTGTCACCGATGCCAATGCGTGCAAGAAGGTATTATTTTTAGATATTTTTTCGCCAGATTCTATCCGAACTGCGATTTCTACTGTCGGAATACCTTGTAGCGGCGGCGCGAATGGCTCGGCTACTGTCACCGCAAACGGCGGTTCCAATGGCTTTGAATACCAATGGGACGACCCGCTCGGGCAGACTTCCGCCACAGCAAACAACCTGAATGTTGGAAAATACCATGTCACAGTTACCGATAAAAACGGTTGTCAAAAAATAGATTCAGCTTTCGTGTCCAATGCGGTAGCTTTCAACTTAAATACGGTTGTCAAGCCAACTTGTCCGCTACGAAGCACAGGTTCGGCGACCGTGAATGTGACGGGCGGCACAGGGAATTTGACTTATCAATGGAGTGACCCGCTCGCCCAAACCACCGCTACTGCCAACAATCTTTCCGCAGGAAATTATACTGCGACCGTTACTGATGCTAATGGTTGTGTAAAAACTATCAATATTTTGGTAGCTGTTTTGCCCGATTTTTCGCTCGCTTTGAACAAAATTGACAGCGTCCGATGCGCAGGCGATGCCAACGGAGCGATTGATTTGCAAATTTTAGGCGGCACGCAACCATTCACTTACACTTGGACGAGAAGCGACGGCACCCAGCTCCCCAATTCGGAAGATGCGCTTGCCTTGACAGTAGGAAAATACAACGTGTCCGTAAAAGATGCCAACGGCTGCAAAGTGATATTCGATACTTTTCAGGTTTTCGCACCCGCCGCTTTGACGCTTTTGACAAGTAAAACCGACGTGAAATGCAACGGTGGAAACGACGGACTCGCGTCCGTGCAAGTCAGTGGCGGCGTCGCGCCGTACAGCTATCTGTGGAGCGATAATTCGACGAATCCGATACTCAATAATATTCCCGTCGGAAACTATTCTGTGACAGTCAAAGATGCCAATAATTGCAATGCGCCTGTTTCTAATATTTCTGTCAGCCAGCCGGCTCCGCTCGCCGCTTCTACCAATATCGTCTTACCAATAAAATGTTTTGGTGGCACAGAAGGCAGTATTTCTGCGGAACAAACGGGTGGAACATTTCCTTTCACTTATCTGTGGAGCAACGGACAAACATCAAAAATTGCAACTAATTTAGCTGCGGGAACTCAATTTGTAACAATTACCGATGCAAATAATTGCCAAATTGTGACATTTTTTAATTTGTCACAACCCAATCAAATTTTAATAAATTTACAGCCCACAGATGTAAAATGTTATGGCGGAAATGACGGAAAAATTGTGCTGGCGGCTTCTGGTGGCGTTCCTAATTATTCCTTTCAGTGGTCGGGCATAGACGGTTTTTCTTCCACAGACCAGAACTTGCAGAACCTCGCGCAAGGCAATTACAGTGTAATATTGACCGATGCCAACGGCTGTTTATCCACTCAAAATATTGCGGTTGGGCAGCCTTCGCAGCAAGTTGTTACCAATATTATTTCTTCTGATACCGTATGCAACGGTGCAAACACCGGTTTTGCGCAGCTTTTAGTCAATGGCGGCAGCTCGCCTTACTCCTATCTATGGAGCGACGGGCAGACCAACCAAAATGCTAACAATTTAGTTGCGGGAACTTACACGATACGGATTACAGACGCTAAAAATTGTATTTATAGAGATTCTGTCAAAATAAACACCCTTCCAGCGATAGCTGCCAACATTACATCTACGCCCGCAGCTTGCCACAATATGGCAAATGGTTCAGCAGCCGTGACTGAAGTTTTTTATGGAAATGATAATTTTACCCTGTCACGATTTTCTTATTTGTGGGATACAAATCCTATTCAGACCAATTCTTCGGCTCAAAACCTACAAGGCGGCAGCGATTATCAGGTGACTATTTCGGACGCAAGAGGCTGTAAGGTCGTGAAGCAAATCTCGATACCCAATCCCGAACCAGTAGGGCTTTCTGTCCAAAACGTACTTGCTACCAAGTGTTTTGGAGGCACGGACGGTACTGCGAAGGCGGTCGCCGAAGGCGGAATCGCACCTTATACCTTCAAGTGGGACGCTAACGCGGGCGGTCAAACGACCGCCACCGCTACGCAACTTCGAGCAGGAAATTACGCCGTGACCACGACCGACTTCAAGGGCTGCGTCGCTACCCAACAAATTACCATTGGGCAGCCGAGCGCGCTTCAAACACAAATTATAGCACAAGAAATCCCTTGTTTTGGTGAATCTACTGGCGCGCTGACTGCTCCCAACGGTGCTGGCGGAACTGCGCCTTATCAGTGGAAATGGTCGAATGGAGCGACAGGAAACTCAATAACAGGGCTAAAAGCTGGATTTTACGCCCTTACCTTTTCCGATGCCAACGGCTGCGAAAAAGTCTTTTCTGCGCAAGTCAGACAACCAGACGGATTGCTAAAAATTGAAGTTTTGCCCAAAAATGTGACTTGCTTCGGTGCGCGCGATGGCTCGCTTGCGCTCACGCCGTCGGGAGGCACGCCGCCTTACCGATATTCGACCGATGGCACCAATTTTAATGGCGCAAATAACATAATTGGTTTAAAATCAGGGGATTACAATGTGACTGTCCGAGATGCGAATGGTTGTTTGGCTGGAAAAAGCGGATTGGTAATCACACAGCCCGAAAGTTTTAACCTTCAAATCGCAAGAGATACGGTTGTCTTTTTGGGAGATTCTGTCCAATTATTTCCGATTGTGACAGGCAGTCCCAACGGAAGTTTGACTTACGAATGGAAAACTTTTGCCGCCGTAGGCACTTTGAGTTGCCTCCGATGTCCCGAACCATTCGCAAAGCCTACTTTTTTAGAAACTTATTTTCTTACCGTGACTGACGAAAACGGCTGCCAAACGTCGGATAGAGTTGTAGTCGGAATCCGCAAAAACTGGTTGGCGACTGTGCCGACGGGCTTTTCGCCCAACGGCGACGCCGAAAACGACCGTCTGACCGTGTATGGCAAAACAGGAACTCGTGTCCGCACCTTCAGAGTCTATGACCGTTGGGGAGAGCAATTATTTTTTGCCGAAAATTTCGCAGTTGGCGCCGCAGCGTTTGGGTGGGACGGCACGTTCAGGAATCAGGCAATGTCCGCAGGCGTTTACGTTTGGTGGGCAGAAGTCGTGTATCCCGACGGCAGCCAAGAAACCTTAAAAGGCGAAGTCACCCTTCTGCGATAGTTTTTTTTGTGTTAGGAACTAATGTTACGCAGAATATTTTTTTACTAAAACTTCAGACAGCATTTTATTCAATTTGACTGTCTTTTTCAGACGTGCCTTGTAGAAATTCAAGTTTTTGCAAAAATATCGTCTGGCGAAGCGAAAACTGTTTGAAGTCTGGCGGAGCCGACGAGT
>JAYUHK010000095.1:0-18845 GCA_043767025.1 Saprospiraceae bacterium
CCCAAACACCAACTTTCACGCCACAACCCAATGAAGTCCGTCAAATACTCGAAATAGCATTTGCCGACTTACTTCTTCCCGAAGTACGCAAAACAACTACTTTGACGGTGGCAAAAAATATCCAACTCGAAAATGTGAAGTATTTCGACCTTTCGGATAAAATCGTTTGGGGCGCAACGGCGATGATTCTATCCGAATTTTTGGAAGTTTGTAATTTTTCGACTCCAAAATAATTTTCTACCAACGTTGATTTTTTTACTTAATTTGTTGATTTTCAGCAAGTTAATTACTTATTGTTTTTTTTACGTTAAGTAAAAAAAATGACGTTCAGCAAAAAATAGTGGCTTCAAAAACTATAAATATCACATCTATTTTCTTACTTTTGTGTTGCTTTTTTTTCAAAAAAAGTAATTAGGAATGTGTCTAAAATAAATTACTCATTTTTTCTGCTAAATCACAACTAATCACTCCGTTGATTGAATATTTATTAGCAAATTAGAGTGCTTTTATTTAATCCATTCTTTGTGCCAAGCCAACGCTATCATTTATACAAAACCAAACAGTCTAAAAATGCAAGAATTTGGAATTAAAAACCCAGCCGCCAACCTACAAACTTTAGATATTCCGACAGTGAAAACCGCCTTTTGGAACCTCTCTCCCGAAGAATTAATCGAACACAGCATTCGCAAAAATATGGGTAAATTGACCGATTCTGGCGCGCTTTTTATCCACACCGGCGAATATACGGGAAGAACGCCCAAAGACAGATTTGTGGTGAAAGACGCAAAAACCGCCGAAACTGTGGATTGGGGCAACGTGAACCAACCATTTTCTAAAGAAAAATACGACGGATTGTGCCATAAATTGACCCGCTATTTAGGCGATAAAGAAGTCTATGTGCGGGATTTGTTCGCTTGCGCCGACGCTAATTACCGCCTTCGTATCCGATTGGTCAGCGAATATCCTTGGAGCAGCCAGTTTGCTAATAATATGTTTTTGCGCCCAACGGCGGACGAGTTGGCGACTTTCGAGCCAGATTGGACGATTCTTTGCGCGCCCGGATTTCATGCAGACGCAGCAGCGGACAGCACCAATCGCCACAATTTCGTTATCACAGATTTTACGAAACAACAAATTATCATCGGTGGCACGGGCTACACGGGCGAAATAAAAAAAGGTATTTTTTCGGTTTTGAATTATGTGCTTCCGCAAGAACGCAACGTACTTTCTATGCACTGCTCCGCCAACGTAGGTAAAAATGGCGACACGGCAGTGTTTTTTGGCTTGAGCGGAACAGGAAAAACAACGCTTTCCGCCGACCCCAATCGCGACCTCGTAGGCGACGACGAACATGGCTGGAGCAATGAAGGCGTATTCAATTTTGAGGGCGGCTGCTACGCCAAAACCATTGACCTCACGGAAGAAAAAGAACCCGACATCTATCGCGCTATCCGACACGGAGCGATTTTGGAGAACATTGCTTTCTTTCCCAATACTCGCACGCCCGACTATTCTAATAAAGAAATTACCGAAAACACAAGGGTTTCTTATCCGATTTATCATATCCAGAACGCCTTGCACCCGTCTGTCGGCGGGCATCCACAGAATATATTTTTTCTTACTTGCGACGCTTTCGGCGTGCTGCCTCCTATCTCAAAACTGACGAAAGGGCAGGCGATGTATCATTTTATATCGGGCTACACCGCCAAAGTGCCGGGAACAGAGGACGGAGTCGCGGAACCCGAAACTACGTTTTCAGCCTGCTTCGGCGCGCCTTTTTTGCCCCTGCACCCTACGAAATACGCAGAGATGTTGGGTAAAAAAATGCAAGCGAATGCAGCAAACGTTTGGCTCATCAATACTGGCTGGATTGGAGGCGAATACGGCATCGGCAACCGAATCAGCCTGCGCTACACGCGGGCGATGATTGCGGCAGCCCTGAACGGCGAACTCGATAATGTGGCTTACACGGAACATGATATTTTTGGTCTCCAAATGCCCGTCAGCTGTCCTAACGTGCCTTCAGAGGTACTGAATCCGCGCCAACTTTGGGCAGACAAAGCTGCCTACGATGCCAAATCTACGCAGTTGGCGAGTGCTTTCGCAAAGAATTTTAGCAAGTTTTCTGCTCAAGCCTCCGAAGAAACTCGTCAAGGTGCGCCGTTTGTCAATGCCTAAAATAAGTTATTTCGCAGCAGTCACCACGTCCGAATAGTATTTTTCGAGCCGCTTGTTGATTTTTCTGAAAGTAATCTCTGGATTTTTGACCGTATCGGTTTCGATACCAAAAAAAGCGGGCAAAAAAGTGATAATCGAACTAATCTGGTACGTCGTGTAGTACGGAAACGGGTACGAAAGTTCTTTGTAATTTTCGTCCGCAAAAATGTAAGCGTCAATGCCCGACGAACTTTCGGTAGCGGTGTTGCCCTTGTAGAGAAAGAAATAAGTGCTATTGGGCGCAAGTCGGAGTGATTCGTCTGGCTTAAGCGTGCTGTCCATAAAAATATTCGCCGTGCGACCCGCTTTTAAGTCTGCCACACTGCTGTCGTACATCAATAAATATTTAGAAAAATGATAGTGTTTTTGGACTGCCAACGCAATTTTGTGGTTTTCGACATCTAATTTTTTTAATTTTTTTTCAATGTAAGTCCGCAATTTTTTTTCGGACGGCGTTAGCTTCAGCAGCTCCCTGCGCCAGTTGCGCCCACTTTCTAACCGCACAAGCAGCGTCCCGTCGTGCAGTGCGCGAATGTTTTGTTCGCTTTGACGGCGGCTTTCTTTGGTAGCAGTTATTTTGGATAGTTGGGCGGACGCAAGAAACGGCGTTGCGCAAGCAATAAAGAAGAAAAGTAATAAATTTTTCATGCCAATTTTTGAATGAAGAAACTAATGAATGAAGAAAAAATAAGGTATTCTGACTTTCAAATAAATTTAAACAACGTTGTAATTTAGGAATGAAGAAAAAATAAGTAAGCAGTTGTAAGTTTTTAGTTTTTAATTTTGAGTCATCATAAACTATTGAAAATCAACGAATTATGTCGAATATTAAATGTCATCTATTTAAGTGTAAGAACTTAGTTTATTTTAGACGCGTTCTTTATCAGAAAAATTGGGTAATTTATTTTAAACACATTCCTAAAACTAAAAGTAATATTTTCCGTTAATAACGAAAAATAATCAGAAATATTTTAAGCAAAATATGGAAAATTCTGTCATAAATTTGGATTCTTTGCGTTACGAAGTTTCTATCGAAAGTCGTTTTTTAGACAATCTACAAGCGGAAATCAATCAAAAAATTGTTGGGCAATCTGTGATGACCGAGCGTCTGTTGGTTGGTTTGCTTTCAGGCGGACATATTTTGTTGGAGGGCTTGCCCGGCTTGGCAAAAACTTTAGCCATCAAAACTTTGGCGGCTTGTGTGGGTGGAAAGTTCAGCCGCATACAATTTACACCCGACCTGCTGCCCGCCGACATCGTTGGGACGATGATTTACAACCCCTCCAAGAGCGAATTTCATGTCAAAAAAGGACCGATTTTTGCAAATTTTGTGCTGGCAGACGAAATCAACCGCGCGCCCGCCAAAGTCCAAAGCGCGCTGCTCGAGGCGATGCAAGAGCGACAAGTGACCATCGGAAACGATACTTTTGTGTTGGAAGAGCCTTTTTTGGTCATGGCAACCCAAAATCCTATCGAGCAAGAAGGAACTTACCGACTTCCAGAGGCGCAAGCCGACCGATTTATGTTGAAAGTAAAAGTGGATTATCCCAGCAAAACAGAGGAACGCGAGATTATTCGCCGCAATTTGGACGGCACACTCGATGCTGCTCACAGCCCCAACAAAGTCGTAGATTTGGAACAAATACTCGCCGCCCGCAAAGTAGTTCGCAAGATTTATATGGACGAAAAAATCGAGCAATACATTCTTGACCTTGTCTTTGCTACCCGCAATCCGCAGGATTTTGGACTCAAAGAGTTGCAACCGCTTCTCCAATATGGTGCGTCGCCTCGTGCGGGCATCAATTTAGCGTTGGCTGCCAAAGCGAGGGCTTTTATCCAAAAGCGTGCCTATGTGATTCCAGAAGATGTGCGAGAGTTGAGCTACGACGTGATGCGCCACCGCATTGGGCTGACCTACGAAGCCGAAGCCGAAAATATCAGTGCCGAAAACATCATTCGCAGTATCTTAAACGCGGTTCAGATTCCTTAAATATGCGTCTAAAATAGACCGCCCATTTTTTTTCATTCCTTAAATATGCAGCGCGCGGTTTGCCGTCGCCGCTAAAGCCGCTTCCTTGAACGCTTCCGTGTAAGTTGGGTGCGCGTGGCTTATGCGAGCCACATCTTCTGCGCTGGCGCGAAATTCCATCAGCGCAACAGCTTCCGCAATCATATCGGCAGTGCGAGGACCGACCATGTGGACACCCAAAATCTCGTCGGTTTCTTTGTGGGCGAGGACTTTTACCATGCCTTCGGTATCCATGCTGGCACGGGCGCGACCTAATGCTTTGAACGGAAATTTTCCGACTTTGTAAGGCGTTCCGTTTGCTTTGAGTTGCTCCTCCGTTTGCCCAACGGCAGCCACTTCGGGCCAAGTATAGACTACTCCGGGTATCAAATTATAGTCAATATGCGGTCTTTGTCCAGCGATAAACTCGGTCACAAAAATACCTTCTTCCTCCGCTTTGTGCGCCAGCATAGCACCTTTTATTACATCGCCGATGGCAAAGATTCCTTTTGCGGACGTTTCGAGATGTGCGTCCACTTCGACGCGCCCTTTTTCGTCTATTTTTACGGTGGTATTTTCCAAGCCAAGCTGGTCGGTATAAGGTTTTCTACCCAACGCCAAAAGGCAGTAGTCCGCTTCCAGCATAAATATTTCTTCACTGTCGCGTTTTTGAACTTTCACGCGCACACTTTCGCCTACATTTTCGACCGCCGTGACCGCATGACCGAGATGAAATTTCATGCCGATTCCTTTGAGCGAGCGGTGCAGTTCTTTGCTGCAATCGCTGTCCATGCTAGCAATAATTCTATCCATGTATTCTACTACTTCGACCTGTGTGCCGAGTCGCGCATAAACCGAACCCAGCTCCAAGCCGATTACGCCGCCGCCGATGATGACCATTCGCTTCGGGATTTGTGGTATGTTGAGTGCTTCGGTAGAAGTGATGATGCGTTTTTTATCGTAGTTGAAATGAGCCGGCACGATGGGTTTTGAGCCTGTGGCGATAATGGTTTTTTCGGTTTCTATTTCCAAAAAACTACCATCGGACTTGGCGATTTTGATTTTATTGGCAGTCACGAATGAGCCGTGACCTATCAAAACGTCAATTTTATTTTTTTTCATCAAAAACTCTACTCCCGAACAAGTTTGGCTTACTACATCGTTTTTTCGCTTCATCATCTGGGGCATATTCGCGCTCAAATCGGACAGCTCGATGCCATGTTCTTTGAAGGTGTGCGAGGCATTGTAGAAGTGTTCGGACGAGTCGAGCAGTGCTTTGGAGGGGATACAGCCCACGTTGAGGCAAGTACCTCCCAGCGTTGGGTAGCGTTCAATGATGGCTACTTTCATTCCTAATTGCGCTCCGCGAATGGCGGCGACGTAGCCTCCGGGTCCGGAGCCGATGACGGTCAAATCGTATTTCATAATCACTGTGCGGTGTATAATATTTTCTAAAATCCTCAAAAGTTAAACAAACATCTTTCTGTTATGTTTGCGGCGGCGGCGGCGGCGTATTGCCTCCCTGATTGTTGTTAGGATTGAATGGTTTTTTAAATTTATTATTTTTATGTTTGTGAAACGGTTTTTTATCCGTCTTCACTTGTTCGCCGCCTTCTACGGTATTCGGAGTATTTTTCACTTCGTCTTTCGGACGTTCTTGCTGCTGCTCGCGAGGCGGACGCTGCTGCTGCTGCGGACGGTTTTCTTGTTCAGGTCTTGGCTCGCGGGGCGGGCGATTTTCTTGCGGCGGACGCTGCTGCTGTTGCTGCTGATTTTTTGGCGGACGCGGATTAGGACTGCCTCCTTCCGCCTCTCTGTGCGCGCGGTTGGGGTTGGGCGCGCGGTCGTCACGGCGTGGCTCGGGGCGGGCTTGTCTTTCTGGACGGTTTGAGCCGCCTTCGTTGTTCGGGCGTGGCTCGTCCCGCGCGGGGCGGTTTCTATTCTCGCCGCCTTCTTGGTTGGGGCGATTTTTATTTTTGTTTTTCCGCTTCCGCTTTCTTTGTGCGTCAGGCGGCAACTCGACTGCGCCCGTCACGTCGTCGTAGCCTGCATCTACTTCTTTTTCGATTTCTAATACCGACACCATATCGCCGAGTGCGGCGGCTTTTACTCCTTTGGAGTTTTGTTTTTGTATGTCTTTGACCTGTTGCGGCGTAAGCACATAGAGTTTTCCGCTTTTGTCGCCTTCGTAAGCGTAGTAAAGCAAACCTTTAAAAATATCTGTTTTGGCGAGGCTGACTCTACCTGTCAGAGTGTCCAATTTCTCGGCGTGCTGTGGGAGTTTGTCCAACGCTTCCACATAGACATCTAACTCGTAGTTGAGGCAGCACTTGAGCCGCCCGCATTGTCCAGAAAGTTTGGCTTGATTGATGGCTAAATTTTGGTAGCGTGCGGCGGTAGTCGAAACCGATTTGAAATCGGTAAGCCACGTGGAGCAGCAAAGCTCTCGCCCACACGAGCCGATGCCGCCTACTCGGGCGGACTCTTGGCGTGCGCCAATTTGTCGCATTTCGACTTTCACCCGAAATTCTTTGGCATAGTGGCGGATAAGCTCTCGAAAATCCACTCGCCCGTCAGCGATGTAAAAAAATGTCGCTTTGCGAATATCGGCTTGGTACTCGACATCTCCGACTTTCATGTCGAGGTTCAACATTCGGGCGATGGCTCTTGCTTGTATCATCGTTGCTTTTTCGTAGGAGCGTGCTTCTTGCATTCGCTCCAAGTCGCGCTCGTTGGCTTTCCTGATGACACTCGGAATGGCAATGTCCTCCCGCACTCCTTTTTTCTTCATTTGCAGGCGAACCAAATCGCCCGAAAGAGAGATTTTGCCTACATCGTAGCCGCCGCCGTCCGACTCCACCACCACCCAGTCGCTGGTTGCGGCGCGTGAGTGCGGTGGATTTTTGAAAAATTCCTTACGAGTTCCGTTCTTGAACGTTACCTCTACGGTCTGAAAATCAGGCACGTCGTGAATATCCATTGCGGCAAGCCAGTCGTAAGTATTCATTCTATTGCAGCCGCCCGATGAGCAGCTTCCGTTGCTGTTGCAGCCAGAAGGTTTGCCGCCGTCGGCACTGGCTGTCGAACATCCTATACACCCCATTTGATTATTTTTTTTAGGCGGAATCAGAAAAATATTTGGTATCAAATATTTTAGGAACGCGTCCAAAATAAGTTACCGTATTCTGACTTGTCTTTTGACCCAAAACTGCGTTAGATTTTCGTTACGATGCACGGCATCGCACCTCAAATCTGCCTTGTTTTGACCCAAAATTCTGCGTCACAATATTCAGTACCTTATTTTCTCTTCATTCATTAGCTTTTTCTAATTCCTATTTTCTATATTCTATTTTTTGAGAATGTGTATTTATAAACTACCCAATTTCTTAATGATTATGTAGTGTTGTAACTAATTGACAATCAATTAATTATGTAACTAAAAAACAACCACTAAAAACTACTTAAATTGAATATTTTATTTCATTACTTTCTCAATATTTTATTTAATTTTATTGACGCGTCCAAAAATAAAATTTTTGGGTTGGCATTTCTCTCCACATATCTCGAACATTCGTCGAATAAGCGAGCGATGGGTTCTATTTTTTCTAAAACTACGATAGCCGCCATTTTTTGTGCTGTTATCAATTCCGCATTTTGCAAACGAATGGGAAGGCTGTCGCCGCCTACTTGCCAACGCATCATTTCGCGGATAAAGTGCAGCCCGTATTGTAGAAAATATTTTTGATTTTCTCTTCCCCGCGTAGCGAACTGCTCCACCCAAGCCACTAATTCTGTGCCATCGCCTTTCCAACATTTTCGTACCCAGTCCGCAAACATTTCTGAAAGGTTGTGTTCGGTTTGGCTTGCCAACGAGAGTGCTTCGTTGAAGTTGCCGTCTGCGAGTGGCGCGAGTGCGCGTGCTTTTTCCCACGTCAGTCCGCTTTTTTTTACCAATCCTTCGGCGATGTCTTCATTGCTCAAAGGATTGATTTTGACTATCTGGCACCGCGAAATAATCGTATTGAGTATCAAATCCTGATTCTCGGCGACTAACACGAACAGCGTATCTTCGGGCGGCTCTTCGATAAGTTTGAGCAGCCGATTGCCTTCTTTTCCCAAATATTCGGGCAGCCACATCAGCAATATCTTATATTTTCCTTCAAACGATTTGAGGCTCAACTTTTTGACGATGCTCACACATTCCTCTTTGTTGATGTTGCCTTGCTTATTTTCTGCGCCAATTTTTTGCAACCACTGGTTGGCATTTTGGTAGGCGTTTTGCGTCATCGCCTCTCGCCAGTCTTTCAGAAACGCAGTACTCACGACATTGGAGCCAATCGTAGGGTACGAAAAATGCAGGTCGGGGTGAATCATTTTTCTTGCTTTTTGGCAAGAAGCGCACGCGCCACAGGCATTTTCCATTTTCTCTCCTTCGCAAAGCACGTACTGCGTAAACGCCAACGCCAACGCTAAATTCCCACTTCCCGCCGACCCCAAAAAAAGCTGTGCGTGCGGGATTCGACTCATTTGTGTCATATCGCGCAGTTGCTTTTTGGCAGCTACCTGTCCCAATACGTCCGAAAATAACATAGTCGAAAAAAATTTTTGTTAGCAGTCAGGCGAAGCCAAAACACGCCAAAAATACTTTATATGGCTGCATTTTTTTAGGAACGCGTCTAAAATAAACTACTTATTTTTTCTTCATTCCTTATTCTTCCGCGCTTCTCCAAGTAACATTTTTACTCTTTGTAACACACAAAAGTAGTACTTTTTTTTCAAATGGACGGACTTATTTTTTTTGCACAAAAAAAGCGATTGGTGGAAGATGCCACCAATCGCTTTTTTTTATTTAAAATAATTTTTGCCAACTAAATACAATCAAGTAAAAACTGTCCGCAATACGACACCAATCGTTGATTTTTAGTAATTTACAAAAAATAAAAAATACTTATATTACCTGAAGTTCTACCGCCGAATCCACTGGGCGTTTGCCTATCAGTCGCTCCAAATCAGCTTTGTGCAGCACTTCTTTGTCCAACAATTCATTGGCAAGCAAGTCCAGCTCGTGGCGTTTTTCGCGGAGCAAATCTCTCGCTCTATCGTATTGAGTGTCAATAAGTTTGCGCACTTCGTTGTCCATCAATGTAGCGGTAGCGTCAGAGAAAGGGCGATTGAACTGGTCTTGCGACAATCCGTAGTAGGACACATTGCCTACTTTTTCGTTCATTCCGAACACCGAAATCATGCTGTACGCCATTCGAGTCACTTGGTCGAGGTCGCTTTGCGCACCTGTCGAAATTTTATTAAAAACCACCGATTCGGCAGCTCGTCCGCCCATTGTCATACACATTCTGTCGAGTAGGGCTTCGGTGCGCGTGATGTATTCATCTTTGGGCAAATACTGTGCGTAGCCGAGTGTGCCTACGCCGCGCGGCACGATGGTCACTTTCACGAGCGGCATAGCGTGCTCGAGGAACCAACCGCAGATGGCGTGACCAGCTTCGTGGAAAGCGATGATTTGCTTTTCTTCGGGCGAAATAAATTTATTTCGCTTCTCCAAACCACCGATTACTTTGTCGAGCGCGTAGTTGAAATCGTCCATATCTATCGCAGTTTTGTTGCGGCGTGCTGCGATGAGAGCGGCTTCGTTGCAAATATTGGCGATGTCCGCGCCCGCGAATCCGGGAGTCATTTCTGCCAAAGCGACGGCGTTTATTTCGGCGACCGTTTTGATATTTTTGAGGTGTACATTGAAAATCTGCTCGCGACCTTTGAGGTCAGGACGGTCAATGCCAATTTGTCGGTCGAAACGTCCCGGACGCATCAGTGCGTTGTCGAGAACGTCGGGGCGATTGGTGGCAGCCATCAATATAACGCCTTTGTCGGTGCTGAAGCCGTCCATTTCGACCAAAAGCTGGTTGAGCGTATTCTCGCGCTCGTCGTTGCCGCCTTGCATGGCACCGCGTCCGCGTGCGCGCCCGATGGCATCTATTTCGTCAATAAAAACGATACATGGAGCTTTTTCGCGGGCTTGTTTGAAAAGGTCACGTACTCTGGACGCTCCTACGCCGACGAACATTTCTACGAAGTCCGAACCCGAAATAGAGAAAAATGGAACGCCCGCCTCGCCTGCAACCGCTTTAGCCAACAAGGTCTTTCCGGTACCGGGCGGACCTACGAGCAACACGCCTTTGGGGATTTTACCGCCGAGTGCGGTATATTTTTTTGGATTTTTCAAAAATTCTACTACTTCCATTACTTCCTCTTTTGCTTCGTCAAGCCCAGCTACGTCTGCGAAAGTAATGTTCACTTTTCCGCTCGCATTGTCGAAAAGTGTTGCTTTGGATTTTCCGATGTTGAAAATCTGCGCGCCCGGACCGCCGCCCATACCACCCATACGGCGCATTACGAACATCCAAACCGCCACAATCATCAGGACTGGGAGCAACCAGCCTATCAGCGGACCGACCCAGTTGGTTTGTTCCACATAAGATGGATAGACGCGGCGTTCTGCGTCAATTTTTTGATTGATGTCTTCCAATTTTTTTCCGAATGCTTCTATCGGACCAATATTGAACACATAGTGAGGGCGGAAAGAGCCGAATTGGTTTTTGTTGGCATCGCTGTACTTTTCGAGGTTCAAGCTGTTGGGTTTGATGAACACGTAGGCTTGTTTTTCGTTGACGACTTCGAGTTTTTCGACATCGCCGCTCGTAATCATACCCTCAAAACGTCCCCAGTCAATGGGTTCTTTGGAGGCATTGCCGACACTGTAGATATTGAGCCCCAGCAAAAAAAGCGCAATGACCCCATAAATCCAGTAACTGCTGAACTTTGGACCTTCGCCCTGCGAATTATTTTGAGAAGGCTTCGGATTTTCTTGATTATTTTCCATGAATGATTGTTAAATTTTCTTTTTTTTGCTAAAAAAAACTTCTATAAAAAATATAAGGAATGAGGAAAAAATAAGTAGTTTATTTTAGATACATTCCTTACCCAATTTTCCTTCATTTCTAAACAATAACAACAACGTATTAAAGGTTGTGTTTGCGTCCCGCCTTTAAATAATTATTTAGAAAAAAATTATACGTCCGCAAATTCTGTTTTGTGTGCGTCGCTCCAAAGGTCTTCGAGTTCATAGAATGTTCGAGCTTCTTTGTGGAACACGTGTACGACGGTCGAAAAGTAATCCACCAACACCCACTGCGCTTTGAGTGCGCCTTCGATGTGATTTGGCATGATTCCGTGTTGCGATTTGAGTTTTTTGTACACGTTTTCTCCGATGGCTTTCACTTGCACGTTGGATTCTCCTTCGCAGATAATAAAATAATCGGTCGGCGAGTCGTGCAGATGACGCATATCTAATACGATTATATTTTTACCTTTTATATCCTGAATAGCATCTACAATCAGCTCGTTGAGTCCGTCAGAAACGGATAAAGGTTGTTTTTTTTGGGATTGAGTTTGTACGTTGGTTTGCAAATTGAAATTAATCTTTTAATTTTGTAGAAAAATGAGTGCTTGGATTTTTTTACGGTTTCCAAAAACGTGCAAATATACATTTTTTGTTGGAACAAATCTAATAACAACACAATGATAGGAAAGGTTTTTAAACATTTCGACGAATTAGCCTCCACCAACACTTTTGCTACTGAACTACTTGCAAAAAGCAATCCAACAGAGGGAACTGTCATTTCGGCAGCTTTCCAGACGGCGGGGCGCGGGCAAATGGGCACCCGTTGGGAGAGCCAGCAGGAACAAAATGTGACTTTGAGCGTGATACTTTTTCCTACATTTATTCCTCTGCAAGAGCAGTTTTTGTTGAGTCAAGCTGTTGCTTTGGCGGTGCGTGATGCCGTGCAATTTTTTCTGCCGCAGCAAGAAATTAGGGTAAAATGGCCCAACGATATTTTGGTGGGAAGCAAAAAGATAGCAGGTATTTTAATTCAAAATCACCTGACAGGACGGCAGTGGCAAAGTGCGGTAGTCGGGATTGGGTGGAATATTGGGCAGCGAATTTTTCAGTCGGCGGAGCAACAAGTTACTACATCGCTCGCGCTCGAAGCGGACGGATTTTTTGATCTTTCGGAGGTGCGCACTTCACTTTTTTGGTATTTGGAGCTGCGCTACCAGCAGTTGAAGGATAATTTTTGGACCGAAATCCGTTTAGAATATTTGCAACACTTGTATCGGCGCGGCGAGTTGTCGCGCTTTTTTGAAAAAGAAAACAATCAGATTTTTGTAGGAAAAATCATGGATACCACTCCCGACGGGCGACTGCGAATAGAGATCGCCGACGAAATTCGCTCGTTTGAGGTAAAAGAAATCCAGTTGCTCGGAAGTCTATAAAACGGATTTTCTCCTTCGATATTCGGCGTTCCTTGTTCGATATTCGATATTTGTCGTTTGCCGTTTCTAATCGACCAAAAATATAAAACGGATTTTCTCCTTCGATATTCGGCGTTCCTTGTTCGATATTCGATATTTGTAGTTTGTCGTTTCTAATTGACCAAAAATAGTTCGGTGGCTACTCTAAAATCCTCCGCTTTGCAGTGTCTAAATTTTTCAGTTTTCCACTTATTTGTGACAGGATTGACTGTTTTATAATTTCCTTTTTTTCCCATTTTTATCGGCATCTGGAAGTCCGCTACATCGGCTTGCCATCGGTAAGTAACTCTGAGGGTTTCGCCGTCTTGCTCTGTCTTACACAGGAGTTCGGGCATATTGGCGAAGCTCAAATACTGCTCAAAAAAAGGTGTAAAATTCTTCTTCGTCCGCCGATTGACGTAGTCCGTAAAGTCGCGAGTTGTGACAGAGCCAATCGCATGATTTTTGTAAAATGTCTTCAAAATATCAAACCAAAGTCGGTCGTCGTCTATCGCGTTGCGGAGCGTATGCAGCATCCACGAGCCTTTGTAATATTGGTCGGCACTGCTCCAGCGGCTAAAATTCACGTTGAGCGGTCCGAGCATCGGCTCTTTGTTTTTGATGTATGATTTTTGGTATTCCAAGTAGCGCAGCGCAGCGTCGTAGCCGAGCGTACACTCTGTGTAAAGTGCCTCCATGTAAGTCGTAAAAGATTCGTGCATCCACATTTCAGCGTGGTCGCGGACGCTCAAAGCGTTCCCCCAATATTCGTGACCGCTTTCGTGGACGATGATAAAATCCCAGTTCATGTCGCTGGGCATTCTGCCGCCCAGATAGCCGCGCTGGTATTTGTTGCCGTAGGCGATTCCGCTTTGGTGTTCCATGCCCAGATGCGGGGTTTCGATGAGTGCGTAGCCGTCGCGCCAGAACGGATATTTACCCAAAAAACGCTCGTAGCACGCCAACATCGGCTTCACTTGCTCGAATTGGGTGCGTGCTTTGGCGAGATTGTAGGGCATAACGTAGTAATCCAACGCCAACTTTTCGCCATCGGCGGCGGTATAAACGTCCGAAAAATGCGTGTAATCGCCGATGTTGAGAGCCACATCGTAGGTATTGATGGGGTAAGTCACCGCCCAGTCGAAGCGCGTAAAACCGTCGTCGGTGTTTTCGCTGCTGCGCAAATTGCCGTTAGAAACGGCTTGCAAACCAGTCGGAACGCGGACGTGAATCCCCATGCTGTCGGGTTCGTCGCTGAGGTGGTCTTTGCACGGGTACCAGAGGCTGGCACCGATGCCTTCGCAAGTGGTGGCGACCCAATCTTTGCCGTTTTGGTCTTTGGTAAACGTAAAACCGCCGTCCCAAGGCGCGTTTTTGGCGACCGTTGGACTGCCTTCATAAAAAATACTTAACACGCCAAAGCTGCCTTTTTTTTGCGGTGGCAATGTCACAAAAACTGCATTAAATTTTCTTTTAAAATCAAATTGTTCGCCTTCGAAAAGCACATAACTTATTTTTAAATTTTCAAAAAGGTCGAATTGCAGGGTCGTAAAATCTTCTTTTACGTTGAAATAAATATCATTTTTTCCCGATATATATTTTTTTTCGATGTCCACTTTTATATCCAAATCATAATACGTCACGTCGTAGCAACTGCGCTCGGGGCGCAACATTCCACGCAGCGTGTCGGCTTCCGTAAAATGAATATTTTTAAAAAAATCTGCTTGCGCAAACGGATTTTGCAGGCAAAAAAGCAAGGAAAAAGCGACGATTGATATTTTTTTCATAGCGAAGTAAAGTCTGTTTTTTACATAAAAAAATAGGAAGAAAAAGACACACGAATTAAAAGCCAATTTTTTGCAATTTTTACAAAAAATCTTACAGGTTCAATTATTTGCCCATCAACTCTTCCAATTTTTTAGCTAAATCCTCGCCGCGCAAATTGCGGGCGATGATTTTTCCCTCTTTGTCCAACAGGACGGTTTGCGGAATCGAGCGCACGCCATACAGTGCAGCCACTTCGTTTTGCCAGCCTTTGAGGTCGCTGACGTGTTTCCACGTCAATCCGTCTGCGTCTATGGCTTGCTGCCAACGGTCTTTGGCTTGGTCGAGGCTCACGCCGAGTATCTCGAAGCCTTTATTTTTATACTTTCCGTAGAGTGCTACGACGTTTGGATTTTCGCGCCGACAAGGTCC
Source organism: Saprospiraceae bacterium (assembly GCA_043767025.1). Classification (GTDB taxonomy): domain Bacteria; phylum Bacteroidota; class Bacteroidia; order Chitinophagales; family Saprospiraceae; genus JAYUHK01. Next base: position 14,789 of record JAYUHK010000095.1, read on the forward strand.
GCACCAGCTCGCCCAAAAGTCAATCAATAAAATTTTTCCACGCAAGCTGCTCATTTTGAGCGGTTTATCGTCAATCGTGTTGAGCGTAAAGTCAGGAGCTTCGCCGCCGACTGTGAATGCTTGGTTGCGTTTGGTGTGCGCTTGTAGGGCAGCAATGACTCGAGATTGTTCTATATTTTTGTATTTTGTGACATAGCGTCCGATGTACTCTCCTGCCAAACCGTTGTTGTCGGCAGCCATCAAACCCGTTACTATACCCGCCAAAGCGAGGCGATAAGTGTTGGACTGTTCGGGAATGCGAAACAGCAAAGCGTCAAAAAAAGATTTTTGAGAGGCTTCGGGCAGCCCGATTCCCAACACGTTGCGCACATAGTCGGTCACTTGGTCGCGGACGGCTGGAATGTCGTTCATGGCGGCATCTTTCCAGTCCGCCAAGCCCAAATATTCGTTGGTAAAATATTGCAATTCGTCGCCGTATTTGCCGCGATTGCTGCCTTGATAGCTCAAATAAGTGTTCAAAGCGGCAGTTTTAGCCAAAAACGGCTGTACTTTTTTCAAAGAATCTAAATATTGTATCTTTTTTTGGTCGAGCGCGAGCATCTGGCTTTCGAGTATTTTGATTTGCTCTGCGTTTTGTCCCGCATTTCTGTACGACATAATGAGCGAGCCAAACTCTGTTTTTTGGGTATTGAGCTGCTGAATCATCGCCGAGTAAGCGGCGTTCATCGGAGAATCCGCCGACATTCCCTGCGCATTGGTGCAAAGTCCTGTCACTACCACGCTTGCGTCTTCGCCTACGAGGACGCTTTTGAGTTGGGCTTCATCGCTGCCAACAAAATAAAATTTTGGCGTACTTCGTGACAAATTGAAAACAACACTTCCGTCGGACGATAATTTGTTGGATTGGACTTTGCGAAAGCCGATGCCTTCAAAAATATACAAGCCCAAAGAGTCGCTCGGGCAGCCCGAAAGTCGGCACACGATTTGGACGGAATTGTTTTTGCTGGCGTTTTTTTGAGCCGACAAAGTAGCGACGCTGCTAAAAATTAGCAGCGATAACATTAGGGTATTTTTGATTTTATTCATTGATTTTTAGATAATTATGTATGTAATTTTTTTTTAGTTTTTAGTAATCTTGGCTCGCTCGCAGCCGAAGTCCAATATTTTATCTATGAAGTCGTAAGGTTTGTAGCCGTTGAGTGCGGTTTGATGAAAAATGCAAGTCGCGGGAGTCATGCCGGGCAAAGAATTTACTTCGATAATTATGGTTTCGGCATCTCCGTTTTCTTGGATTCTTACAAACGCATCAATGCGCGCATAGCCTTCTACACCCAATATTTTGGCGGCTTTTTCTAAGTCGGCACGCACTTTTTTGGACACTTTGACGTGCTGCTTTCCGAAGCGTGCAGGCGTAATGTTTTGCCCTTCGCCTGCCAAAAATTTTTCCTCCAACGATAGTATTTCGCCCTCTGCCAACGCTTCGGACGGTTCAAAAATTTCGTATTTCAGTCCGCCGTCGGGTGCGTAGTGCGTAAGCAAACCACCAGTGACTTCCAAAAAATGCGCCGCACCGTTGGCGACAATTAATTCTTCCAACAGTACAACTTCTTTGTGCGGAAACTCTTCTTTGGGCTGCAATTTAAGAATATTCCGACAGTCTAACGTAACGTCTGTATTTTTTTCTCGAAAAATAGCTTTCAAAAAAGCCTCCAACTGTGACTTATTTTTTATCATTTTTACCGCCGAACTGCAACCGTCATCTACGGGCTTGGCGATGAACGGATACCGAAAAGCGCGCTCAATTTCTTCAAGCGTCGAAGTGGGATTTTTTATAAAATTTTTCTTGTCTATCATTTTTTGACCTGTCACTACAAATCCATTATTTTTTAATTTTTGTAAAGTATTAAATTTGTGGATTGTCAGAGCGGACGAGTCGGAGTTCGAGCCGTTGTAGGGGATATTTCGGAGGTCGAGCTGGCGTTGTACGGCACCGTCTTCGCCCGGTCTGCCGTGAAGGGCGATAAAAACAGCATCAAAGTTTTGTTCTAAATCGTTGTAAGTCAGTTTTTTAGGCTCAAAGACCACTTCCGTAGAGGCGTACTTTTCGGTAATATCGCCACACTCGAGTTTTATTTTTTCTACCAAATGATGTTTGGTAAAATGCTGTATTTTGTCCCGAATATCGTCCGCGTTGTCCTTTAAAAGTAAATTGAGCGGGATTTGGTACAGCTCGTGCGCCTCGTCGCTGCCAGTCAAAAAAATTGGAATCGGCTCATACTTGTCCGAACTCGATAGTTTTTCGTAAATATTTCGACCGCTTTCTACTGAAATATGTCGCTCTGACGAGTAGCCACCCAAGAGTACCGCTACGCGTTTTTTGTTGGTTTTTACGGCTTTCAAATGCGATATTTCTTCGTCCAATTTTTTTATAACTTGCTGATAATGAGGTATTTTATCCAAAGACGTAGCGATGCGCTCTTGCAGGGAAGCACGAATGATGTACGTCAAAAACTGGGACGGATTGAGTCCAATCTCGGCTGCTTGGTGGAAGAAAAAAGACGATGGCAACATTCCAGAAGTCGTGTTCGGGTCGTTGAGAAAAATCGTGTTATCTGCCGCAATGAAGCCGTCTATACGGGCGTAAGTGTTGAACTCCAAGTATTCAAAAAGTCGCTCACATTCGCTGCGAATCGCCTGAATCTGCTCGTCGGGCAAGTCAATCGGCGTGATTTTTCGGGACAAGCCGGGCAAATATTTGGAGCGATAATCAAATATTTCTTTGCCTTTCACGATTTCGGTAGGCGGCAGCGCGACCGCCGCACCGTTTTCTTTCCGAATCACGATGCCCGAAAATTCGCGACCGTTGATAAATTCTTCCACGATTACTCGCTGCTCACTCAAGTGACTTTCGAGCGCAACAGATTGATTTTCAAGTAAATAAGTATTTAAAAAAATCAGTAATTCTTCTGGGTGAAAAATAGTTTTTTCTACCGCATCTATCGGAAATCCTAATCCGTCGCGAATATCGGTCAGGCTGCGTATGTAGGAAATTTTCTGTTCGTGAGTGCATTGCGTCCAAAAGTCTTTTGTCACAATTTCTCGAAAAAATGCTTTATTTATTGCTTTCTCGAAGTCTTTTTGCTCCGTATTTTCGTTCAGAATCGCTACGCCGATGGACGAACCCTGATTGGCGGGACGCACGACTATCGGGAAGCCAACCGCCCGAATCGCCGACTGGTAAGCCGTCGCCACGTCTGCATTTATCCATTCTGCCCTCGAAATAACTTGGACTTTGGGGCAAGGAAAGCCACCCGCAGCCATGATTTTTTTCTGAAAAGCCTTGTCCATACCTATCGAGCAAGCCCGAATCCCACTTCCCGTGTAGGGAATTTGCAGGCTTTCGAGCAAGCCTTGTATCTGTCCGTCTTCGCCAAAGCTGCCGTGCAGAGCCAAAAAAGCAACATCTATAAGGCTCGGCAGCTCGTCCAGTGTCACTTTGCGCCCTACTTTTTTGATAATTTTTTCTTGCTCGGCGGCGTTGAGATTGCCCAAACTTTCGGCATAAACCTGAAAGCCATTCGGCGACGGAGGCAACGCCTCTACGGGCGGATAAAAGTCGCGCACCGTACCTTTATACACAAATTGCCAGTCGAGCAAAATAATATTTCGCCAGCTATCCACAAAAAGTGGAATTGCTTCAAACAAAGTTTTATTGAGATTGTCATAGACGGTGCGACCGCCTGCGAAAGCGATTTCACGCTCGCGCGACGTGCCGCCAAAAAAAATGCCTATTTTTGTCATATATAAGGTGTTCCTTGCGTATTTTGAGCGCAAAGTTACACAATTTTATACTCAAAAAAAGTTTTCAGCACGCAAGTGTTTTTGTTTTCAAAAAGCGGTGCTGGCGCGCGTTTGTGTACGAGTTACCGACACCTCAAAGGTATCTATAAATCCAATCAAGCAAAATTTTCCTAATATGTGCAAAATAAATATATGTTTTTATCGAAATTTACTTCAAACCGTATTTTTTGCGCCCGTAACTTTGCAGCGTCAAGAA
>JAYUHK010000096.1:0-12132 GCA_043767025.1 Saprospiraceae bacterium
CGAAAAATACTCGTCGGCTGCGCCAGACTTCAAACAGTTTTCGCTTCGCCAGACGATATTTTTGCAAAAACTTGAATTTCTACAAGGCACGTCTGAAAATACATCATATTTATAATAAAATGCTGCCTGAAATTATAGTAAAAAAATATTTTGCGTAATATGAGTTACTGAAAATCAACGATTTATATAATTTTTAAAAAATATATGTGGTAGCGTAAGTTTTGATTCGGCATAAAATTAGACGCGTTCCTTATCCATTTTTTTGGTATTGCGATATTGCCCAAAGTAAATCGACTTCTGAACAAATTTGATTAATTTTTGCTTCGCCAATACCTGAAATCAAACTACAATTAATGGTAGAATGTTCGTTTTTTTTATCCTGATACATGAGCGAGAGCAACTGTGGAAAAATTGTCACAAAAATCGTAATTTTTGGAAAAAAATGATTGATGAATCGGCAAATATCTTCCAATTCTTTCGCCGCCAATCCGCAAAGCCGATGCGATAGATGTGCTTCGCAAATCATGCCAACCGCTATGGCTTCGCCGTGTAAAAGCGGAGAATCGGTTTCCAAAAAATAAGACTCGACGGCGTGACCAATCGTGTGACCAAAATTAAGTGATTTGCGGATATTTTGCTCGAAAGGGTCGGCTTCTACGATATTTTTTTTGAGCGTAAGCGACGGAAAAATAAATTGCCGAAGGTCTGAAGTCTGTATTTTATCCAATGTTTTGAGCTTTTCCCAACTTTTTTTATCCCCAATCAGGGCGTGTTTGACTACCTCCGCAAAGCCGCTCCGAAGCTCTCTGACAGGCAGCGTGTCAAGAAAATCCATGTCAATCAGTACCCGTCTGGGCGACTGAAAAACACCAATGCAGTTTTTTATTCCGCCCAAATCAATACCCAACTTTCCGCCTACCGAAGCATCTACTTGCGCCAGCAAAGTAGTCGGAATCTGGACAAAATCAAGACCGCGCTTGAAAGTTGCTGCGCAAAATCCTCCCATATCACCGATTACGCCGCCGCCAAGATTGAGCAAAAGCGAGCGACGGTCGAAGCGGTAATCTATCATTTGTTGCCAAATATAATCACAGGCTTCCAAATTTTTATGAATTTCGCCTGACTGTATCAAAATAATATTTGCCCCAAAATGGTTTAAAACAGTCTGAATCTTGGGCAAACAAAACTCGCGCGTATTTTCATCTACCAATACGGCTATCTGTGTGTAAGTTTGCTGTTCTAAAAAAGAGCGCAAAATTTCGTCCGCTTTACCGAAGGAAATATCGTAATCGTGGAGTGAAATCGTCATTATTTGCCGCCCATTTTTTTGCGCATACTTTTAGGAAACAGGTTAGAACGACCTCCGCCCGTCGGTAATTTGCCGTCTTTGCCCATTCTGACCTGTGCATTTTCGGCAGGACAGCCTGATTTTGTGCTGCCGCAAGACTGAAAAGAGGCACTAAAAGTAGCGAAAACAAAGAAAAATAATAAAAAAATGATATTTTTTTTCATACTATTGTATCTATAATGAATTGTTTGTAAAGTAATCAAAAAAAGAAAGAATATGTTTTAAAAACGAGTTTTAAGAACAATTTATTTTTCAAAATATACACGCTTAAAAACATATTGACGCAAAAATACAGCCCAAAGGTACAAAAACCCTTTGAAAATGAGGACTTTAAGTGTTTTTTATTCCTAAAAGTTTGTTTATGTTTGTATAACGTGTTAGCTTTGCCGATATTTATTTATAACAAATAAAAATTTTTATTAAAATGAACAAAGGGGACTTAATCAGCAAAATCGCTGATAAAACAAATTTGACGAAAGCCCAAGCAGGCGAAGCTCTAAACATAGCTTTGGACGCTATCGCAGGCGCATTGAAAGCCGAAGATAAGGTGACACTTATCGGATTTGGTACTTTTTCAGTATCCAAACGCGACGCACGCACGGGCAGAAACCCTCAAACGGGTGCTGAAATCAAAATCGCAGCAAAATCTTCTGTCAAATTCAAGGCTGGAAAAGAATTATCTGACTCTGTAAATTAAGAAACAGGTATATACTTTACCCTCTCGAACAAAATCGAAGAAAAGTAGAAGGGCAATCAGTACTGTTTGATATGGTGCAGATTGCCCTTTCACTATTTACAAAATTCTCATTCAATTATGGCTGATAATCAACAACTTATCAATATAGCGGCGCAGGTGCGGCGCGACATCGTGCGGCAGGTCGCCAACGCACAAAGTGGTCACCCTGGCGGTTCTTTGGGCTGTGCTGACTTCTTGACTGCGCTTTATTTTGAAATCATGCACCACACGCCGCACGCATTTCAGATGGAAGGAAAAGGCGAAGACGTTTTTTTCCTCTCCAACGGTCATATTTCGCCCGTTTGGTACAGCGTACTGGCTCGAAGTGGTTATTTTCCAGTGTCCGAACTCGCCACATTTCGCAACCTCAACACTCGCCTGCAAGGACACCCGACGACTCACGACGGACTTCCGGGAGTTCGCATCGCGTCTGGCTCTTTGGGGCAGGGACTTTCGGCGGCTATCGGCGTAGCGTTGGCAAAACGAATGGACGGCGATGACCGCTTCGTGTTCGCGCTCACCGGCGACGGCGAGCTGCAAGAAGGACAAATCTGGGAGGCTGCAATGTTCGCGCCGTTCCACAAGTTAGATAATCTAATCGTCACGGTGGATTGGAACGGACAGCAAATTGACGGCTCCAACGAAGAAGTGTTGTCGCTGACCGACTTGCCAGCCAAGTGGCGCGCCTTCGGTTGGGACGTAATAGTGGTCGAAAATGGAAACGATATGCCACAAATTGTGGAAGCATTGCGGAGCGCAAAAAGTAAAAAAGGCAGTGGAAAGCCTGTCACAATCTTAATGAAAACTCAAATGGGTTTTGGGGTAGATTTTATGATGGGTAGCCACAAATGGCACGGCATCGCTCCCAACGCAGAGCAAACCGTCGCCGCACTCGCCCAATTAGAAGAAACATTGGGTGATTTTTAGAAAATAGAACAAATAGTTTTTAGTTTTTAGTTTTTAATTTTTAGTTTTTAGTTTTTAATTTTTAGTTTTTAATTTTTAGTTTTTAATTTTTAGTTTTTAGTTTTTAATTTTTAGTTTTTAGTTTTTAGTTCTTAATTTTTAGTTTTTAATTTTTAGTTCTTAATTTTTAATTTTTAATTTTTAATTTTTAGTCGCATAAATAGTTGCTTATGAATGAAGAAAAAATAAGTAGTTTATTTTGGACGCGTTACTTAATCAGTTAATTACAATATTATACAATCAAAAACAATTCTGTGGAAATACTTAATAAAATAATGTCACAAATATCTTATGCCAATACGGGTTCAAAATCAACCCGCGAAGGTTTCGGAGCCGCGCTGCTCCAGTTGGGCAGGCAACACCCGAATGTAGTTGGCTTGTGCGCCGACCTCATCGGTTCGTTGAGTATGCAGCATTTTAAGAAAGAATTTCCCGAGCGATTCATTCAAGTCGGTATCGCGGAAGCCAATATGATGGGCATTGCCGCAGGATTAGCTACGGCTGGAAAAATTCCCTTTACGGGAACTTTCGCTAACTTTTCGACGGGGCGGGTATATGACCAAATTCGGCAATCCATCGCTTATTCGGATAAAAATGTAAAAATTTGCGCCTCCCACGCAGGGCTGACTTTGGGCGAAGATGGCGCAACGCACCAGATACTCGAGGACATCGGCATGATGAAAATGCTGCCCAACATGACCGTCATCAATCCTTGCGACTACAACCAAACGCTCGCCGCTACCCTCGCGATTGCGGAGCATCACGGACCCGTTTATTTGCGTTTTGGAAGACCAAATTGGGCGAATTTTACGTCCGCCGACCCTCAAACTTTCCAGATTGGAAAAGCACTTTACTTGCAATCCGGTACCGATGTGACGATTTTTGCGACTGGACATTTGGTTTGGACGAGCCTCGAAGCCGCCCAAGAGCTGGCAGCCGAAGGGATTAGCTGCGAAGTCATCAATATCCACACCATCAAGCCTTTGGACGCGGAGGCAGTGTTGGCATCGGTAGCCAAAACGCGCTGCGCCGTCAGCTGCGAAGAGCATCAGCGCAACGGTGGTTTGGGGGATAGCATCGCTCAACTTTTGTCACAAAATATGCCAATTCCGCAAGAATATGTCGCCGTCAATGACAGTTTTGGGGAAAGCGGCAAAGCCAACGAACTTTTAGAAAAGTATGGTTTGGGCAAAAAAGACGTGATAGCAGCAGTAAAAAAAGTATTGATACGAAAAAATAATTCTTAAAAAATGGCTACAATTCTAATAGCGGGCGGAACTGGTTTGGTCGGAAAACGATTGAGTGCAATGCTAACAACAGGCGGTCACGAAGTCATACATCTGAGCCGAAAAGTTGATTTGAAAGCTCCGTACCTAACGTATGCGTGGGACGTAGCGCGCGGATTTTTAGACGAAAAAGCACTCTTAAAAGCCGACATAGTAGTCAATCTGGCGGGCGCGGGCGTAGCAGATTCTCGCTGGACGGAGGCGCAGAAAAAGTTGATTACAGGCAGCAGAGTTCAGTCTAATGAATTGATTGTCAAGGGATTTCAAAAAATCAACAAAAGCCCAAAAGCCTACATATCGGCGGCGGCAGTTGGTTTTTATGGCAACAGAGGAGATGAATTATTGACCGAAGAGTCGGCGGCAGGAAGCAGCGGTTTTTTGTCGGAAAGTTGTATTGCTTGGGAAAAAAGTATCGCCGAAGTAGCGGACAAACTTCAAACTCGGACAGTCTTGCTCCGCATCGGAATTGTACTTTCGTTGTACGGCGGCGCGCTCCCCAAAATGTTGTTGCCGTTCAAAGTCGGATTGGCTACTTACTTTGGCGACGGCGAACAATACCAATCTTGGATTCACATTGACGACCTTTGCTCAATTTTTGTAAAAGCAATAGAGGACGAAAAAATGAGTGGCGTTTTTAATGCAGTCGCTCCTAACCCTGTCACAAATAAAGTTTTTACCCAAAAAATAAAAGACAGCTTAAAAACACCTGCGCTTTTAATCTCTGCACCCGCTTTCGCACTCCGATTAGGAATGGGCGAAATGGCGGACGTAGTGTTGGGTGGCGCACGAGTCAGCAACGAGAAACTTCTAAAAACAGGGTTTCAATTCCAATTCACAGACTCGGGAGCAGCGTTGGCGGATTTGCTACGATAAGTGCGCGGCTTCGTCCATAAACACTTCGATTTCTTTGGTCATCACGACCAAATCTGTGAATTTTCCTCTGAACCGGGTTGCTTTTACGATGTGATTGTCTATCCAGTGGTAGTTTCCGCCGCGTGGTTTGTTGAATAAAATACTGTGGTATTTGAAGCCGTGCTTGTCGAGCCACATTTCGGTCACGGGGCGGTGCGCATCGGTGCGAGAGGTAAAAAGGCAGATCTGGTGTCCCTCTTCATACCATTTATTCACAATCCGCAGCGCGTCGGGATAAGGCAGACAAGTCCCCATTCGCTCCGGCTCTTCGTTAGGAATATCGTCGCAAATAGTGCCGTCAATATCTATTAGAAAGTTTTTTGTGCCGTCGTTCAACACTGGGCTGATGCGCTCGCCTTTTTCATTAAACTTATCTGCTAACATAAAATTTTTTAATTCTTAAACTAATTCAGTTTGATATTCAATCAGGAACGTATAATTCTAAATACAATTTTTCGTAAAAAAACTGCTGTATCAATATATTTGAAGAGCAAAAATATTTTTTCACCAAATATCATACACACTAATTGTATCGCAAATATACGACTATTCCTACAAACTTTGGTGATTTTTTAGTAATTGTTAAAAAAACACTAACTAATTTTTCAGATTTTTGAACTACCTTGTGCAGTGCTCGAAAATATTTATCAAAAATTTTCGTTTTGCATACTGTTTTTAAAGCCTTTTATCTCATCATTATATGCGTTTTTTTTTGTCTATCATTTGTTGCCTGATGGCTTGCTCGGCAGTCGCGCCGCCCGACCCAAAAGCAGCAATTACGCCTGCACTACCAATTGAAATGCCTTATCCGCAGGGATATTTTGCATCGCCCATCGGAGAGCCTGTTGATGTAGGAGCTACTTTTGGCGAGCTTCGTCCCAACCATTTTCATTCAGGATTGGATATTCGCCCTCCGCGCGGCAACGGACATCCACAGGTCTTGGCGGCAGCAGACGGCTATGTGTCGCGCATCAGCGTTCACGGCGGCGGCTACGGTACCGCCATTTATGTCACACATTCCAATGGTTTTACAACTTTGTATGGACATATAGACCGACTTTCGGATAAGCTACAGCAATACCTCCGCACCGAACAATATGCCCGTCAAACTTTTGACGTAGAGCTAACGCCCGACCCGAATTGGTTTCCCGTACGGCAGGGACAGCCTCTCGGGATTATGGGAAATACTGGACATTCGACTGGTACGCACCTACATTTTGAAGTCCGAAAAACCGATGGCGATATTCCCCTCAACCCTCTTCTTTTCGGCTTGCCGACGCTCACCGACCGACTTCCTCCAAGCATCAATGAGCTAAAACTCTACGAATTGGACGGTTCGGGCAAAAAAATTCGCAGCCAAACCTACAAAACAAAACTCGACGCAAGCGGCTATCGGCTCGCAGACGGCGACACGATGTATGTAAACAGCAGCCAAATAAACGTAGCCATAAAAGCCTATGACAAAGCCCAAAGCGCAAGTGACCACAACGGAATCTATGCTTTGCAAATGTTTCAGAACGAAAATAGTCAGCCTTCTTTTGGCTTTTCGTTGGACGAAATTCCGTTCAACGAATCGCTCTATGTCAATGCCTTGTGTGATTTTGAAAGCATCAAAAATGGCGGCGGCTATTTCAATCGCTGTCACAGATTGCCCGGAAATTATTTAAAATCCTACACCCAAACCGATAACGACGGCTTGATAAATATTTCGCCCGACCAGCCGACCAAACTTACTTTTGTCGCCAAAGATTTTGCAGGCAACTACGGCAGTTTGGAGTGTTGGGTCAAGTATTTACTCCCCGACGGCGAGCCGCTCGTAGCCCCAGAACCTATCGCCAACTATTGGCTGAAATATGACGAGGAAAATATGATTCGGACGGACAATTTTACGGCGTATTTTCCCAAAGGCGCACTTTATGAGGCGTTGCCGATGCGATTGGACGTACTTTCGGAGCGTTCCAGCCGTATGTTTTCGCCCGTTTATCGCCTTCATTCTTCGCTTACGCCGCTTCATTTGCCGATAGATATTTCGATTGCGCCCAACGCGACATTGCCGCCCGAGTTGTTGGAAAAAACATTTATAGCCTCCTGCGGCTCGCGCGGATATGTGAACTGCGGCGGCGAATGGAAAAACGGAAAATTGGCAACCAAAGTCCGTTACTTCGGCGAATATTGCATTATGACAGACGAAACTCCGCCCACGATACGCAAGAATATCGTTTACAAAACCGTTGGGCGAGGGCGAAAACGCAAAAAAATCGAAATTCCAAATCCTACCCGATTGTCGTTCAGAATTTCTGACAACATGGGCAGCAGCAAAGAGTCGGACGGTCTAAAATTCAATGCTTTCGTAGATGAGCAGTGGATTTTGATGGAGTATGACTCCAAACGCTCTTTGTTATTTTATAATTTCAAAGAAGGGCGCGTAGCCGCCGGCGAACACCGCTTGAAAATCGTGCTGAAAGATGCCGTCGGCAACGAAACAGTCTATGAAGAAAATTTTTACATCAACGCCAGCCAACTCCCGACCGACGATGTGGAGGAAGAAGAACAAAGCAGCTCCGCCACCGAATCCAAAGAATGAAAATAAGCGGCATAAGTTACCGATACCTTAAAAGTGTCGGTAACTTCGCTCCAGATTTATGAAAAATAAGTACTTTCCGCCACAATTCGTCAACAACCATACAATGCGCAACCTGTTTTTTGGGACTCTTTCTTTTTTTATCTCCACGACATTGGGTTGTGGCGGCGACGGCAACGAACTGGCGCGCGCCAACGAAGTATTGACTGCAGACCAACTTGCTATCGAAACGGCAAAAGACGTAGAGATACTTTACAGCGACTCGGCGGTGGTGCGAGTGCGCATCAACGGCTCTCGACTGCTCAATTATTTAGACAAAGAAAATCCCCGTCAAGAGTTTCCCGAAGGCATCAAGATTGATTTTTTTGATAAAGAAAAAAATATCGAAAGCACTCTGACTGCCAAATATGCCGTGCGCGACCTCAAACGAAACCAAGTCAATGTCCGCGACAGTGTGGTCTGGAAAAGTAAGAAACAAGAAACATTAGAAACGGAAGAACTCGTCTGGAACGAGCAGCAAGGCGACGTGCGGTCTTCCAAATTTGTCAAAATGACGAAGCCCGACGAGGTCATCGTGGGCTACGGATTCCAGTCCAACCAAGATTTTACTCGCTGGTCGATTACCGCTCCGCAGGGTCATTTTCCTGCCAAAAATCTTACGCCCGACGGGCTTTAAGACTGCAAAAAATAGAAAACGCTGTCAAGGTCATTTTTTATATTCTTCAAAAACCTTGACAGCGTCAGCGTTTTTTATTTCTTAAAAAACATATTCATTCCCATTCCCGCGAGGTCGTCGAGAATACTACCATCGTGGTCTTTGTCCAAAAACTGCGACACCAAGCCCATGATAGGATTTTGAGCAGCGTGTTGGTCGGCTGCGCCAGTGAGCAAGGAAGCTATGCCGCCTGCATCTAACCCATTTTGTTGCTTTTGCTGTCCCAACATTCCCATCAAGAGTGGTGCCAAACTGGTAAGCAAGCTACCCGATTGGCTGGCGTTGAGTCCGCTATTTTGACTAATCATTTGCGTGATACCGCCGAGTTTGTCGCCCAAAAGGTGCTGCAAAATACCCGCGCCATTCGCCGTTGGCGTTTGTTGAGCTGCGCCGCCGCCGCCCAAAAATCCCGAAATATCGTTGAGAATACTTCCGTCGTGGTCGCGGTCGAGTGCGCCCGCGAGCGCACTTGCTCCGTCGGTAGTGGAGGCATTTTTGCTCAACGCGCCGAGCAGCGTGGCGACCGCACTGTTGGCGGCTGTCGAAGTTTGTTGCGGGTCGCCCCCAATTTGCTTGCTCAACTGGTCAATGACACCGCCGCCTAATTGGCTTTGGACAAGGTCTAAAAAATTTGGCATAATTCTGAAGTTTTAAAAAATGAAAAATATCCCTACCTTATTTTCTCTTCATTCATGAGGAATGTATCTAAAATAAACGACTCATTTTTTCTGCCAAATTACAACCAATCACTGCGTTATTTTTTCGTTTCAACGCCCTGCGTTGTGCCTCAAAAATGCCTTGTTATTGATTGAATTTATTGGAAAAATTGGATCACCTTATTCTTTCCTCATTCCTCAGATGTTTTATTTGGGTCAGGGCGCACAAATATAGCACTGGTTTTTGGATAAATTTGAAAGGAATTTATTTTTTTTTAAATAAAATGAAAAAAAATTAGTAGAATCCAAAAAAGGCTCGTACATTTGCAGTCGCTAAAAAGAAAAGACGGGTTCATAGCTCAGCTGGTTCAGAGCATCTCGCTTACACCGAGAGGGTCGATGGTTCGAATCCTTCTGGACCCACGTCGAAGAAGAGGCTTACAGAAATGTAAGCCTTTTTTTTTTTGTTAAAATTTGACTAAAAACGCCATTTTGTCAGTTTTTGTAAAAATATTTGTCAAAATGTCAGTATTTTGACCTAAAAACTGTAAAATTGACTGCAAAAAAGTAAAAAAATCGCTTTGGTACGCCGATTGCAAAATATGAAATGTAAGGATTTCGGAGATAATCTGAACGACTTTACAAACTTATTTTAAAAACTAAAAAAAAATTAAAACCATGATTAAGTACCATTCTTTTGCACCCACAAAACACATTCTGAACAATTTGGCAGATGAGTTTTTTAATCGCAGCATCGGCGATTTGGTCGGCGGCGACTTCAACAACAGCCACCCAGCAGTCAATATCTTGGAGCGCACCAACGAATTTGTGATTCACTTGGCTGCGCCGGGCTTGGAGAAAGTAGATTTCAAAATTCAGTTGGAAAAAAACCAACTCGTAGTGTCTGCCAAAAAAGAAAAAACAGCTTTGGCAGAAGGCGAAAAATTTACCCGTCGAGAGTTCGGTTACACAGAGTTTCGCCGTGCTTTTACGCTGCCCGATTCGATAGAAGTAGCCGCTATCAAAGCCAGCTACGAGCAGGGAATTTTGAGCCTTTCGCTCCCCAAACTTGCCGAAAAACAACCGTCTAACCAGACGATTGAAATTCAGTAATTTTTTGATAAAAAGCTAAAAAAAACTCCGTTGGGCAACAAATGCGCATCGGAGTTTTTTTTTGACCTAATTTTAACAAAACCTTATGACTGAAACGCCGTACAACACGAAATAAGAAACTCCAAACAGACGTTCTAACCTCGAATATCCATTTATAACACAATCCATTCGACGCAACAATTATGAAAAGTACCTTTACACAAAAATTATAGAAAAAATTTATTCACAGCCTAAAAATCAGTCTGTTATGAAAAAATCAATGTGTGTAATGGTAGCGGCAGCAGCTCTGCTCTTTCTTTTCTCCCCCAACAGTGCGACGGCGCAATGCGTCAGCGGCGACTGTTCCAACGGCAAAGGCGTGTACCGCTTTTCCAATTCTTCACAGTACGCGGGCGACTTCCAACAGGGAAAAATGCAAGGCTACGGCGCATTTCGCTATCCCAACGGTGACGTTTATAAAGGCGAATGGCTCAAAAATTTGGCGCAAGGAAAAGGAACTTATTTTTACCAAAGCGGTGAAAAATATGAGGGCGACTTTGTGGAAGGAAGGCTCGAAGGCTTCGGCGCAATGTTTTACCCCAACGGCGTGCGCTACGAAGGCGAATGGAAAGCCAGCAAAAAAGACGGCAGAGGAATGTTTTATCGCAAAGACAACACGGTAGCCAAAATCGGCTACTGGTCGGCAGGCACTTTCGTAAAAGAAATAGACCCAAGCGAAGAAAATCCCATCGTGACGAACAATTCTACCGCTCCGACGGCTGCGATAAAAAATAACTTTCCCTCCGAAAAACCCGTGTTGGTCAGCTCGCCTGAAATCAAAATTTGGGCATTGGTGGTCGGCGTGGCACGCTACAACTCGATGCCTTCGCTCCGATACACAGACGACGACGCGTACCAATTCTATGCGTTTTTGAAAAGTCCCGAAGGCGGCGCATTGCCCGACGAGCAAGTAAAAGTGTTGATAGACGAGGACGCTACGCAAATAAATATCTGTCGCTACTTGCGACAGTTCGCACAAAAAGCGGACGAAAACGATGTCGTAATGCTTTACTTTTCGGGTCACGGCGTAGATGGTGCATTCGTTCCGTCCGATTTTGACGGGCATTTTACGTCCGCCCTTTCGCACGAAAAAGTAAGAAAAATATTAGAAGAAAGCCGTGCCAAACATAAAATCTGTATCGCCGACGCTTGCCACGCGGGGACTTTGCTCGCCGCCAAAGGCAGCGCGTCGGGCTACGGCGTAGAGCGGTTGTACACCGCTTTTGGGCAAGCGCACGGCGGCACCGCACTGTTGCTTTCGTCCAAAGCCGAAGAAAACTCGCTCGAAGACCAAGGACTGCGAGCAGGCGTTTTTAGTTATTTTTTCATCAAAGGCTTGAAGGGCGAAGCCGACACCGACCACAATAAAATCATCACAGTAAGCGAAATATACAGCTATGTGTCCAAAAAAGTATTGAGTTACACGGCGACTGCACAAAGTCCTGTACTTTCTGGCGACTTCGACAGCCAGATGCCGATAGCAATTTTGAGAAATTAGACAAGGAATTGGAAAGTGAAATAATTTCAAAATATTCCAGTATTTGAATACCTTTGCACAGACGTTTGGAGGAGTAGATGTGGGGATTAAATATGAAAAATGCGCCGTAAAACCTGCTTTCCCAACAATTTAAAACAGAAGTCGTATATTGATCTGCGGACTATTTGAGAATTAGTAACTCACGTTACGCAAGGATTTTAAATTGATTCTTTTGAATTTAGCTTTGTAGCCATTTACTTGGTTTTTGTCACTTTTTTTCTTGATAAAAAAAGTAACCAAAAA
>JAYUHK010000097.1:0-21017 GCA_043767025.1 Saprospiraceae bacterium
CTAAAAAACAACGAATTTAGTCCTGCCGATGTGTATAAAATTATTCAAACTGTAAAAAAAACTACCAATATGAGTTCTTATGATCATCTAATTCAAGAAGCTAAAAAAGAAGGCTTCGACAGCGGCATTGAAAAAGGCATCGAGAAAGGCATGAACTTGGGTATCGAGAAAGGCATCGAGAAAGGCATGAACTTGGGTATCGAAAAAGGCATTGAGAAAGGCATGAATTTGGGTATCGAAAAAGGCATCGAGAAAGGCATGAACTTGGGTATCGAGAAAGGCATCGAGAAAGGTGCGAGCCAAAAAGAGCGCGAAGTAATTGGCAATATTTTGGCGCAGTTCCCAAATTGGGACGACGAAAAAATTGCTGATTTAGCTGTTTCGACGCTCGAAGTGGTTCGTGCGGTGCGCGCAGAGTTGGGCGTGTGAGGTTGAATGTTCAACCTCACACGTTTTTTTTCATCTCATCACCACAAACTTTACGGATTGCTGTCGGTGGGTGGCGGAGTCGTAGAGGGTGCAGAGGTACAAGCCGTTGGGCAGGGCGGAGGTATTGATGTCGAGGCTGCCGCTGGCGGGGTCGAGCGAGAGGGTCTGGATTTTTTTGCCGGTTCGTGTATTTTTGAAACAATGAATTTTTTTTAGTGGCAGGCTTCAAATCTTCATTTACGCCTAAATAAAAACGGCGTTCAACTCAAAAGTTGAACGCCGTTTTTTATTTGTTTTAGATAGATTACCAACTTATTTCTATCGTACTATTTTTATCTGGCGCGCCATCACTTGCTTTTCGTCTTGAATCAACAGTAAATAACTGCCGCTCGCCAAGTCGCTGACTGTGATATTTTTTATAAAAATATCTTCTATTGCGCTGCTGCCCAACTCGCGGACTGCACGACCGTTCATGTCGTAGATGGTCATTTTGAGGTTCATCGGCAGCGTAGTTTTCAACTCAATATTCAAAAAATCACTCGCTGGATTGGGCGAAATTTTGACATTCAAACCGTTGATCTCACTTACTGCGGGAAGACCTGTGACGACTTCCGCCCAACGCTTTTCAAACTCTTGTATAAAAATATTCGTAATCTTTGCATCGTGAATTATGACCGTATTTTCGTCATTTCTCGTTTCCGCACTCGCCGACCAGTTGTGAGAACCAGTTACCACAGTTGGGTTGGAGGCGGCGTTGGTGGCATCTATAATGGCATATTTGTGGTGAAACAAGCCCGGAAGCGTGTGCGCTTTCACATTGACATTGTTCGCTACAAAAAACGGATATTCAGAGCCTTGGTCGTTGATTTGTTCGATAATACCTCGCGTAGCTACTCCTGCTACTTTACGGTCTTTGACCGCCGTGCCGAGTGCATTCATCGTGAAAGTAAGCGTTCCAAACTCCAAATCGCTGTCGGCTGTGTTGATAGCGTTTACGATAGCCTGCGTCACGCCGTCGGTCGGCGAGAAATACATTTCTAAATCAATGCCACCGATTTTGAAGCGGTGCGGCGTGTTGTCGGTTTTTTGGTCGCCAAATTTAGCCACAAAAACACCCGGATTGTTGCCTGTGCCGCCCCACATTTCGTCCATTTCTTTGGCGTAAGCTTTCGCCAACGCTTGGTCTTGTATAAAAACAGAGTTGTTGTAATCATCTACCATATTTTGAGTCGTAAAATTGAGCGAACCCGTCAGCACCCAAGAGTTGTTCACGCTCGTTGCTGCATCTACTACCACAAATTTATTGTGCATCAATCCCGTTGCATTTCCTTTTACCACACTGAATGGCAGTGAAGTGTTCAGAGCAATATTAGCGGTTGCTTGGTCTGATGCGTAGCGAACTCTCACGCCGCGCGCGCTGGCGGCTTTGAGCGCATCTACGAGCGTCGTCTGGTCGTTGTTGTAGAGGGCGCAGTCAATCGTGGATTGTGCATTATTTATCAAACCAATTAGAAAAGCCAAAATACTCGGAGAAGAAATTCCTGCTGGTGCTGCACCGCCGACTGCGTAAGAAGCATCTACGTTGTGGTTGAAATAAACTTTCATAACGCCTGTTGAGTTCGATGCGGTGCTGCACAGTATCACGTTGGTTTTGGCGGTATCTGTACCTTTCACAGAGTAGCCTTGGACGTAGTAAAATTCAGCCGCTTGAAGCCCCGAAAGGGTAAAAGTGTGCGTCGTCACGTTGGGCGTTCCGACTACTTCATTCGTCAAAGCGGTAGCAGAAGTTCCGTATCGAAATTGAGTAGTGCCTGTCAGATTGGTGCTAAAATCGACAGAAAAACCACTGTTGGTGATGTTTTTTTGCGCTGGCGGAGTAGTGATGTAAAAAGCTGCTCCAACTACGATGTCATTGGCATCGCGGGGGAGTAGCTGATAAGTCGTATTGAACTGCGAAGAAACGCCCGTAATACTGACCACCGCGAGTGGAATGGTAGTGCCGACGAGCGGACTTCCGTTGCGCACATAGACTTTTCCAGTTTCTCCGTTGGCGGTGTAGGTGTAGTTGGTGTTGCCTGCGAATTGGGAGCCTCCGAGTGCAAAAGTTGCATTTTCGACTTTTACCAATTTAGATTCTGTGGCTTCGCCTACGCCGAGCGGCGTGACGATGAGCGGCGCAGGAAGTGGGTTGTTGCTGGACTCTACTGAAAAAGATTGGACGGGATCGATTTCGAGCAAACTGTTGTAATTTTTCAGTTTTCCGGTCACTGTCACGATGTCGCCACGTTTGACGGTGCTGATAAAAGTGCCAGAAGTTTGGAATCCGGGAAGCCCGCCCGTAGCGTCTTGAATGTAGCGAACGGTGCCGAGTTCGCTGTTGTTGAGGGTGACACCTTTGATGGTGACGACCGTCCCAGTGTCCTGCAAACGCGCCTGTGCGATAGGCGTTTGGGCACTAATTGTGGCGCAAAATGCGCATAAAACGAGAGTTGAGAATAATAATTTTTTCACTTTTTTGTATTTTATTTGAATGAATGTGCAAAAATACACTTAGATATTGAAAGTATTGTTTTTAGGCACATTATTTTTATGTTAAAGAAATTAAGAAATGAAGAAAAAGCAAGCTGATGCGGTTTTTGAGATAAGGTTCGGTCAATAACAGCGTAAAATTTTTATTGAAAACAAACAAAAATGTCATTTTTCATACTTTTTTTTTGAAAAATAAAATTTATTTAGAGCAGTGAATCAATAAAATCGAGTATCTTTGCCATGTTTGGTGTTGAATTTTCAATGTCATCTTTTTATTTATTCTAATATTTCAACCTTTTTTTATTTATGAAAAAAATTACTTTCTTGTTAGTGCTGATGCTCTGCGCGTCGCTTTCTTGTTTTGCCAATTTTACTTTGACTGTGACAGGTTTTGTGAAAACCGCAAGCGGAACGCCCGTCGTCGGTGCCAATCTCGTAGTATCTATTTTTCAAAATACAGCTACTGCTCAACTCTTGCCCGCTACCACCAATAGCGTCGGAAAATATACCGTGACTGCCTCTATATCAGACAGTATTTCGCAAGGCGTAGCGACGATTCAGTTGCTTTGTAGCAACGGTACTGCCACCACTCAAAGCAAATATTGGAGTCCCACAGCACACACTTTGGAGCAAAATTTCACGGCTTGCTCGTCGCCCACAGCCTGTACTTTTGTCCTATCGGTCGCTTCGACAGTCAGCCCCAACGGTGGCGTTTATTTGACCGCCAACACCAACCCAACCGACCCTGCTGGCGCAAGCAGCTACACTTACAAGTGGAGCAGCGGGCAGCTTACAAAAAGTATTTTTATCGCCAATCCCGGAAATTACTGCGTGACGGCTACGAGCATCGCAGATACAAGCTGCCACAAGACGGTTTGTTACTCTTACACTTTGCCACTTGATTCGTTGTGTCAAGCGTACATAAACGTAACTCCAATAGATGCTACGCACCGAAAATTAACCGCAAACACGGTTCATAACACAGCAGGTACTACCTATCTTTGGAGCAACAATGCGACTACCAAAGATATTACGGTGACTGCGTCTGGAACTTATTGCGTGACGATTACGACTCCGAGTGGTTGCCATAGCTATGCGTGTCAAGCAGTTTCTTTCATTCCATGCAATTTTCAAGTAAGTATTTCCTCTGCCCAATCATGGGGCGATACAACGTACTTAAATGCGGAGGTTGTCTTTGGGCAAGGAACTATTCAATATAACTACACTTATCATTGGAGCAATGGCAGCAATAGTTCCCAAATAAAGCCACTCGTGGCTGGGCAATATTGCGTGACCGTGACCACACTTCCCGATTCCTGTCAAAAAACAGCTTGTTTTACTTACACGCAAGATAGCTGCCACGCTTTTATTGAGGTTTTTGCGATAGATTCTTTGCACAAGAAATTAACCGCTATTGGCTACGGACCTGCGCCTTACACCTATACTTGGAGCAACGGCGCGACCACCAAAGACATTACGGTAGGAACTTCTGGACAGTACTGCGTGAAAGTCATCAACGCTGCGGGCTGCTCGGCTAACTACTGCGTACAAGTTCAAATCAATCCGCCACCAGTTTGTAATTTTCAGGTAGTCGTCACTGCATCGTCTTCTTCGCCGACGGCTCCAAAGGTTTTGGTAGCGACGGTCAGCAATGCAGGAAATTACTCTTATAACTGGAGCAACGGGCAGCATACTTCGACCATCACCGTCACTGCTGCGGGACAATATTGCGTCACCGTGACGCTTCAAAACACACAGGATTCTTGCAAGAAAATAGCTTGCTACACAGTTGTTTTTCCGCCCGATAGCTTATGCACTGCCACTATTTCTTTGGTAAATGTAGATGCTGCGCACAAACGTTTGATAGCAAGCGGCACGGGAGCTGCGCCATTTATATATATGTGGACAGGTCCGGGCGGATTCGCCAGCACGCTCAAAGAACCAATCGTGGAAGTATCAGGAAATTATTGCGTAAAAATAACCAACGGAAGCGGCTGTATGGCGACCGCCTGCAAGCAAGTACAGTTTTCTACTGTCATAGACTCTACTTGCAAAGCAAAAATCGTCGTCAAAATCATCAGCACCACCGTACTGAAATTGACAGCAAGCTCGACAGGTACTGCGCCTTTCACTTACCTTTGGAGTACGGGCGCGACAGGGCAGTACATTGGCGTTAGCCACACAGGAACTTACTGCGTGACCGTAACGACGGCGACTGGCTGCAAGTCTTCTACCTGTGTAGATGTAGAGTTCGACAATCCTGCCAACACTTGTGCAGTTTCTATTTCGATGCAATCTGCGAACATCAACAGCTCCAAACTTACTGCCAATCCAGTCGGCACTGCGCCTTTCACCTATCTTTGGAGTACAGGCGCGACGACGAAAGACATCAATGTTTATCACAGTCGAAACTATTGCGTGACTATCACGGGAGCGGGCGGCTGCACGGCGACGGCTTGCAGAGATGTATTTATTCCGGGCGACTCGACTTCTTGTTTCTTGCAAATTACTAAAACAAAATTGGACAGCCACCGCGTCAAATTATCGGTTTATATCTCTGGCGGCGGACCTTACACATACGCGTGGAGCAACGGCTCTACTGCGTCCAGCATTATCGCTGCGACGGCAGGAAATTACTGCGTTTCGGCGACCAATGGCTTCGGGTGTACCGCCAGCAGTTGCGTGATAGTGAACCCGCTTATTGGGCAAAACGATAACGAAAGTTTTTATGCAGGAGGAACGCAAGCTGCGCTACAAATTGCCGAAAATACACTAACGGTTGCGCCCAATCCAACGGATACGGAGCTGAATTTGCGGATAAATACATTGGAAGAAAACAATGCTGTTATTTCGGTACTCAATGCGTCGGGCGTGCAATTTTTATCCAAAAATACGCCGTTGCAAAAAGGCAGTCAGGCTCTTTCTTTTGATGTTTCGACTCTGAACGCAGGCATTTATTTTATCCAAATAAAATTAGAGAGCGGTCAGATATTGACCCAAAGGATTGTAAAAATGTAAGTCATTTTTTTTACTTTTAAAAAGCGTTCCTTTCAGAAGAAAGGAACGCTTTTTTTATTTTTACCAAAATTATTTTTATTTTTACCAAAATAAATTTTTTATATGCCTAAAATCGTCATCATCGGCAATGGCGTTGCAGGGACTAATGCAGCGCGACACATACGAAAACTATCTGACAATCAAATAGTTATGATTTCGGAAGAAACTTTAAAACCGTTTTCGAGGACGGCTTTGATGTATGTTTTTATGGGTCACGTTCAGCAAGAAAGCACAGAACTTTACGAAGATTGGTTTTGGGAAAAAAATCGCATTGAGCGCGTTCAAGCCCGAGTGAAAAGTATCGACGCAGAAAATAAAATACTTCAGTTGAGTCACGGACAGTCTATGACTTACGATAAATTGATTATTGCCACAGGCTCTAAATCTAATAAATTTGGTTGGAAAGGTCAAGACCTCAAAGGCGTACATGGTTTGTATCATTTGCAAGATATGGAGGCGATGGAGCAGTACAGCAAGGGGCTGAAACGTGCCGTCGTCGTCGGCGGCGGTCTGATTGGGATAGAAATGGCGGAGATGTTTGCTTCTCGAGGTATTGCGGTCACTTTTTTGGTGCGCGAAAAATCTTTTTGGGATTTAATCTTACCCGCAGAAGAAAGCGCAATGATCAATCGGCACATTTTGGAGCATCACATCGACCTCCGTTTAGGAACCGAGCTCGACGAGATAATCGGCGACGAGAACGGCGTGGTCAAAGCTATCACCACCAAAAGCAGCGAAAGGATTGAGTGCGGCTTTGTCGGATTGACGGTTGGAGTGAGTCCGAATGTTGTCCCCACCCCAGCCCTCCCCAAAGGGGAGGGAGCTTTTGCTCTCCCCTACGGGGAGGGTCGGGGTGGGGACTACATAGAAGTCGGGCGCGGATATTTGGTTGATGAATACCTAACTACCTCAAATCCAGACGTTTATGCGATTGGAGATTGTGCGGAGTTGCGCCGTCCGCAGCAGGGTCGGCGTGCGATAGAAGCGGTTTGGTACACGGGTCGAATGATGGGACAGACGGTAGCGCGGACGATTTGTGGGCAGCCGACAAAGTATGAGCCAAGACTTTGGTTCAACTCGGCGAAGTTTTTTGACATCGAATATCAAGTATATGGCGATGTTTTGGCAAAAAATCCAGAGGGTGTGACGAGCCTCTATTGGGAGCATCAGAGTGGTAAGAAAGCGATTCGGGTGAATTTTTCCTCCCTAAATCCCTCCAAAGGAGGGACTTTTTCGCCTCCCTTTGGAGGGACTTATGTGACGGGGTTTAATTTGATGGGCATTCGTTATCGACATGAGGTGTGCGAGAAGTGGATTTTGGAGAGAACGCCGATTGAAACGGTTTTGGAGGATTTGAGTTTGGCAAACTTTGACCCAGAGTTTTTTGATGAGTACGAAAAGGAATTTGTGCATCAGTACAATCAACTGACTGGCAGCAATTTACGACTAAAATCGAAACGAAGTTTGAGTTTTGTGGGGCGATTTTTAGCGCGGTTGGGTTAGTTTATTTTTGGTATTTTTTTTTATTGATTGACGATGTAATTCAGAACACCGAGCAGCTTGGGGAGTTCCGAAATTGGGTAAATTTCGTTGTCCAAATAAGCGATATTTTCTTCTAATTTTAAGAATTTCCAGTTGAAGCCGAGCGTCGTTGCGCCGTAGATTATTTTCTTTGTGCTGTTGTGGGTTTTATTAAAAATTTGCGCAGCATACATTTCGGCGATACATTGCGCTGTGCCATTGTCCAAGTTATCATTTTTAGCTTCTACGATACAAAAAATAGGAGCTTTTATCAGTGGAGAGTTTGGGTTTTGAGATAGGATAAAATCACAGAATCCCATCAGCCCCAAAGCCTTGTCAATGTTGAATTGATGACCCGAAAAAGTAGAAAAAGAACGGTTGTTGATTTCTTCTAATTCGTCTAAAATGGGCATAATTATTCGTTCCGATTTTGCTTTTTCGGTAGCAATGTCTTTTTCTAAAGCTCGTTGCAGAGCAGTAGTCAGCATTGTACTTGGTTCGATTGATTTAGATTGTTTTTGGAGCTGCAAATTTGTTTTTTTTGCAACGATGCCCAAATTTTCTATGTCTTGGTAGGTAAATGCAGAATATGATTTTGGCATTTTTGTTTTTTTTATTGATTGACGATGTAATTCAGAACGCCGAGCAGTTTGGGGAGTTCGTTGAGGTAATAAATTTTTTCATCTACAACTGCTTGCTTATCAATGAGTTGCAAAAATTTCCACTGCAAACCAAAAGTAACTGTACCGTAGATAGCAGGTAACTCTGTATTGTTTTT
This sequence comes from Saprospiraceae bacterium, assembly GCA_043767025.1. GTDB lineage: Bacteria > Bacteroidota > Bacteroidia > Chitinophagales > Saprospiraceae > JAYUHK01. Next base: position 8,315 of record JAYUHK010000097.1, read on the forward strand.
TTGATTGAAAATTTGCGCAGCGTACATTTCGGCGATACATTGTGCAACGCCATTGTCCAAATTTTCGTTTTTAGACTCGGCGATACAAAAAATCGGCGATTGAATGTCTAATGCTTTTGGGTCTTTTGAAAAAATAAAATCACAAAAACCCGTCAGTCCCAACGCCCTGTCAATATTGAATTGGTAGCCCGAAAAAATGGCAAGATGACCTCTATTGGTAGCTTCTAATTCTTCTAAAATGGGTGCGATAATTTTTTCAGATTTTGCCTTTTCAGAACCCATTCGGCTTCTTTGATTGCGCTCCAAAACAGCCAATAACAGTGCGGAAGGCTCTTTTTCAGCTATCTCAACGCCTTGAAACAACAAACCATATTTAGCATCAATTCCCAATGCTTTGATGTCTTCTAATTTGAATTTTGAATAAGAAGTTGGCATTTCGTTAAAATAGAATTAGTAGTTATAAGTTTTTAGTTTTTAATTTTGAGTCATCATAAACTATTGAAAATCAACGAATTATGTCGAATACTAAACGTCATCTATTTAAGTGTAAGAACTTAAATAAATTAAAATACAAAAATACGTCAAAATAATGAATATTCAAGCACACGCTTCGCTTTCGGTTGCCGAAAACCACAATCTACCGCTCTCTCAAAAACTGTCGCTCGCCGCCGTAGGTATCGGTTTTGTGTTGCAAATCGCCGCCGCTTTTGGCGCAAAACTGCCCAATGCAGCTTGGTTGCTCGCCCTTTCGCTGTGCCTCATCGCGCTCGGCACCGTCGCTTACGCCTACCAAATGTACCGCCGCCAGCCCGACGGCATCAAGAATAACGGACTTTGGCACAATAGTTTGACGGGGCGCGGCGTTCTGGCTTGGCTGTTGGGCATCGTGCTGACTGGATTTTATATACTCCTCTATTGGTATCCTGAATATTTGGGATTGGGCAAAAGCGGCGCAACTAATACCGGTTTGATTGCATTTTTCGACCCTTTGAGCTTCCTTCTGAAAGCAAAACCTGCCAGCGAATGGTTCGTTTATGGAGTGCTTTATACGCTGCTTATTTTGTCGCTCGGCGTAAAATTTATCTGGAAATACCGCCACAACCGCTACCAAATGTTTCGGACACTTTCGGTTATGTTTTTTCAGACCGCTTTCGCGTTTATGTTGCCCGAAATTTTGGCAAATTTCAATCTGCCTTTCAATGATTTTAAAAGCATCTGGCCCCTCAACTATTATTTTTTCTTCGATTGGCACATCAACGAAATGCTGCACAACGGAACTTTTGGACTGTTCGTAATGTTTTGGGGTATATTTTCTTTTCTCGTCCTCGCGCCCGTTTTGACGTATTTTTACGGAAAAAGATGGTATTGCAGTTGGGTTTGCGGCTGCGGCGGATTGGCAGAAACGGTGGGCGATTCGTTCCGACACCTCTCCGACAAATCCCTAACTGCTTGGAAAATAGAGCGTTGGTTCATTCACAGCGTGTTGGTTTTTGTCACTTTGATGACTGGTATGGTGCTTTACACGCGCTTCACGGGACAAGCGCAATTTTTGTTTCTCAACAGCTACGAGTTGAGCAAATGGTACGGAATGTTTGTCGGCGCGGCATTTTCGGGCGTAGTAGGCGTAGGTTTTTATCCGATAATGGGAAGCCGTGTGTGGTGTCGTTTTGGCTGTCCGATGGCAGCCTATTTGGGAATTTTGCAAAAATATTTTTCTCGATTTCGCATCACCACCAACGGCGGGCAATGTATTTCCTGCGGCAACTGTTCCTCCGCTTGCGAAATGGGGATTGACGTAAAAGCGTATGCCCAAAAAGGGCAAGACATCGTGCGAGCGAGCTGCGTAGGCTGCGGTATTTGTTCGGCAGTCTGTCCGCGCGGCGTGCTGCGATTAGAAAACAGTGCGGTTGATATTTTTCAGAGAACCTCTCAAAACCGCACCATTCATATTTCTGAAACCGAAGTCCGCATATTGAACTAAAATCGTAAGTATTTAAAAAAATAGTTATTTTTGTAAATAAAATCGCAACATGAGAATCAAAAAATTTAAAATCGAAAATTTTCGTGGTTTTGAACAATTAGAACTTGAGTTTAGTAGCACATCGAATGTAGTGGTACTCATATCACAAAACGGTGGTGGCAAAACCAGTATTTTGGACGCTTTAAGATTGAGTTTAGGGCAAATAGTGTGTTTAATCGTCAAAAAAATAAATAATCAGTATGATAAAAATTTTGAAGATTTAATTACAAAAAAAGATATAAAAAGCGGCGCAGATCAGTATGTAGTCGAGGCTCTGATAGAAGAAACGCCCGAAAACCAGATTGTAACAAGAAATACGACAGAAACTTTGGAAAGTGAATTCCACGCTGTAAGCTCTGGCGGATTGCATAATACACTCAATAATGAAGACTCAAATATACCTATTATAGCTTTTTATAACAGTTCTTTGTATTCGCTTTCGGGTGCCAAACTTCCAGGATTCAAGTATAAACAGGAGCTGGCACTTTACAATAGCATGAATGCACCTTTCACCAAATTTATAGATTTTGTGACATGGTATATTTATGAAAAAAAAAATAGTGAAGTCCTAAAAACTCCAAGCAAAGCTATTCAGACTATCAATGATATTATGCTTCGCTTTTTAGATGAAGCAGACGAAAATCAGTTTGATAATTTGGGACTAATCAAAAAAATGGATCCTCCAAATGATATTTTTGATATTGCAAAAGAAAATTTCAGTCTGTGTATCAATAAAAATGGTATTTTGCTTGATGTTGGGCAGCTTTCGGCTGGAGAAAAGCAAATGTTGATGTTAGTAATAGATATTGCGCGTCGCTTAATATTAGCTAATCCGAGTTTGGAAAATCCACTTCTCGGTACTGGTATTGTGTTGATTGACGAAATAGAGCAACATTTACACCCTAAATGGCAGCGAAATATTATTCCAGCATTGACCCAAAATTTTCCGAATATTCAGTTTATTGTGACTACTCACTCGCCGCAAGTCGTAAGCCACATTCCAAGGGAGTGTGTTTTAATATTAGAAAATAATAGTTTGAGGGAAAATAATTTTTATAACGAAGGGCGCGACAATAATTTTATTTTGGAAGATATTTTTGGTTTATCAAGGTTTACTGCGGAATATGAAGCGAAATTAGACGAATTTTATAAGATGGTAGATGAAAGAAACGCAGAAAACGCCGAAATAATTCTGAATGAACTTGCAGAAAAATGGAGCGAATTTGATGCTGAAATCATTTTGGCAAAGCTATATTTTCAGGATTTATTAAACGAAGTCGAAGCATGAAGTATATAGCGAAGGAACCGAAAAATGAACCTGAAACTTTGATTAAGTTTAAGAAAACACCTAATGCTTCCTACGCTGGCTTCGGGGATACTGGGCAGTTGCTAAAAAAAGCACTTTGCAAAGAGCAAGGTTATATTTGCTGCTACTGTATGCGTGAAATTTCGGAGCAGTCAATGTGCGTGGAACATTATATCCCACAAAACAGGCATAAAAATTCGCCGTATTCCAAAGAAATACATAAAGATAATGAGTTAAAATATCGAAATATGCTCGCTTCTTGCAACGATAAGATCTACTGTTGCTCAGAAAGGAGAGGAAATGAGCCGTTAAAAGTCAACCCTTTGGATAAAAATATAGAAGATTTAGTTTCTTTCGCAAATAATGGACGTATTTCATACAAGGAATGGGTAAAAGGCGATATAGATACAGTATTAAAACTTAACGATAAAGGATTGATAGATATCAGGAAAAAGGTTTTGGCTTTAGTCCGAAAAAGTCTACCACAAGACAGTAAAGCATGGTCAGCCTCAGTGCTAAAAAAAGAACTTACAAAGTGGTCAACACTTGATAACAAAGGAAAATATCGCCCATTTTGTCGCATAGTAATCGATTATCTTGACGCAAAAATAAAGCAATTAGAAAAATAAAAAAATTTAAAAAAATTATATCAATGAAAAAATTACTTCTTATCTTGACATTCGCTGTCACAGCCAACACTTTTTTTGCACAAAATGTAAAAAGATATGTTCTTCTCGAACACTTTACAAACACGAATTGCAGCGTCTGTAAAAGTAAAAATCCTTCGCTTTACACGACCATTGCGCCCTACGCTGCCGATGTGCATCACGTTTCGTTTCACCCTTCTGTGCCATACAGTTCTTGCGTTTTGTATCAACAAAATCCCGTAGAAAACGATTCGAGAGCTAATTTTTATGGTGTAGATGGTACGCCTCGCGCCGTCCTCAATGGCGTTTCTGTCGCCGTAGGCTCGCTGCTTTTGCCACTCGCCACACTCCAACCTACGCTCAATCAAACGAGCCCAATCGAGGTAAAAGTGACAGAGAATGCTGGCACAAATCGGACAGCAAACATAAAAATAAAAACAGTCGGAACTGCTCCAACCGCAAGCTACAAACTCTATGTTGCCGTAGTAGAAAAAGTCTTAAATCTGACGACAGGCAACGGCGAAACCGTCCACAACGATGTGTTTAGAAAGTTCCTGACCGTGGTTTCTGGTAATGCTGTTACGCTTCCTGCGCTTGGTTCGTCCGCTGATTTTTCTTTTCCTTACAGCTTACAAAGCGGCTGGAGTGCTGACCAAATTTATGTCCTCGCTTGGGTCCAACGAGTTGATAACAAGGAAGTTATGAACTCTGGAACTCGCTTTGACGTTACCAACGCTGCAAAAGATATTACCGAAAATGAATCCGACGGCATACAAATTTTGCAAAATCCTGTGCGAAATGGAGAACTAAAAATTACGGTAGGCGATTGGAATAAATTAGAGTTTTTTGACACAAACGGTAAGCTAATTCAACAAAATATTATTCAAGCCTTTGAAACAAAAGCTGTTGATATTTCAAGTTTTCAGAGTGGAATTTTTTATGCAAAATTTAGCAAAAATGAAAAATATGTGACAAAAAAAATAATTGTCACGCAATAACAAAATAATTTTTTTTATGCCAAATAAATGTGGCTCAATATGTCTTTGCTTGGGGCTAATTTTTTTCTTTTTTCAAGAAAAATTAATAGCTCAAAACAGTTTAGAATCCGTTGCCGTCGTCGAGTTATTTACGTCGCAGGGTTGCTCAAGTTGTCCGCCAGCTGACCGACTTTTAGCTGAAACAATCGCCCAATCAAAAAAAAGTGGTCAAAAAGTTTATGCACTTTCTTTCCACGTAGATTACTGGAATCGTCTTGGTTGGGCGGATATTTTTAGTCAAAAAAAATTCACAGAGCGACAGTATTTTTACTCCGAAAAAATAAGCGGAAGTTCCGTTTATACGCCACAAATGGTCGTGAACGGAACCCAGCAGCTGGTAGGTTCGGATAAAAAAGAGCTGGACGCTGCACTCAAAAAGTCACTCAAAAATCCTGCAAGCGTAGAAATCAAAAATTTGAAAGCTACCTTCGGCAAAAACAAAAAAGCGACGATTCTCTACGAACTGAACGGTGACTTTTCGGACTGCGAAATCCATTTTGCCTTGCTTTCGTTGGAGGAAATTACAGCCGTAAAACGTGGCGAAAACGGTGGTAAAACGTTGAAAAACAGTCATGTAGTTCGTGAATTTATTACCCGAAAAGCAGAAAAAATGGGCAGCGTTGGATTTGACAATTCGACGGTGTCCGAACCTAAAAATACATCGGTAGTTGCTTATGTCCAGCGTTTGAGCGATGCTCAAATAGTGGGCGCAGCTTCTTTTGATATGGAATAAAAATGTCACTCAAATCTAATTTTTAATTATTTTTTCAATGAAAAGTATTATGTTGTCAATCTTAATCGTTAATCTTTTTTTCGCTTGCGCTCAACCCGTCAAGCCTGTAGAAAATAGCAATCCAACCACTGCTGCGACGGAGCAAGAATCGGACTCTGAAATTCAGTTGGACACCAACTGGACGGAGAAAGTCGTAAAATCCAAAGACGAATGGAAAAAAATATTGACCCCTGACCAGTTTTATATTACTCGCGAACAAGGTACAGAAAGAGCTTTTTCAAGTGAGCTTTATGAGAACCACGAGAAGGGGATTTTCTTCTGTGTTTGCTGCGCAAATCCTCTGTTTAGTTCTGGTACAAAATTCGATTCGGGAACTGGTTGGCCCAGCTTTTATGCGGCTTTATCCACCAAAAGTGTGAGTGTGTCGAAGGACGATTCGCATGGCATGAGTCGCGACGAAGTGAGCTGCCAACGCTGCGACGCACACTTGGGACACGTCTTTGATGATGGTCCGAAGCCAACGGGTTTGCGCTATTGCATGGACGGAGTGGCGTTGAAATTTCAGAAAGAAAACGCCAAACCTGCTTTGAGCAAAGCGACTTTTGCGGCTGGCTGTTTTTGGTGTGAAGAAGCTGTTTTTGAAAGTGTGACAGGCGTTTCGGAAGTGATTTCGGGGTATGCGGGCGGCGAAAAGAAGAACCCAACTTACGAAGAAGTAGGGCAGGGGAGTACGGGTCACGCCGAGTCGGTAGAAGTTTATTACGACGCAAACAAGGTTTCATATATGTCACTGTTGAAGGTTTTTTTCGCATCTGGTGACTTGACGCAAGTGAACGGTCAGGGTCCAGACCACGGCAGTCAGTATCGTTCCATTATTTTTTACAGAAATGACTCCGAAAAGCAAGCTGCCGAGCAGTTTATCGACCAATTAGATAAATCCAAAAAGCTCTCCGCGCCAGTTTCGGTGCAGCTTTTACCTTACACTGTGTTTTGGAAAGCGGAAGAATACCACCAAAATTATGTCAAAAATCACCCCGAAAACCCTTATGTGCAGCACGAATCTTTGCCGAGGTTGAAGCGGGCGAAAGAACAGATAACGGAGCTGTTAAAAAAATAAAATATCCCAAATGAGTGACATTGAGAATATGGACATTCGTTGGCAGCAACGGTTTCAAAATTTTGAGAAAACTTTTTTGTTGCTCCAAAAAGCACTTGACTTGGAGCGTCCCGATTGGTTGCAGCGAGCGGGATTGGTACAGATGTTTGAGATTACTTTTGATTTGTCGTGGAAGTTGCTCAAAGATTATTTGGAGTATCAAGGTTTCAAGGATTTGCTTTCGCCCCGAAGTACGCTCAAAAAAGCTTTTGAAATTAGTTTGATTGAAGACGGTCGGGCGTGGCTCGAGCTTTTAGAGCAGCGAAATCTTACTACTTACACTTATGACGAGGTCGAAATTACCAACGTGACTGCGCAAATTCGCAGCACTTATTTTGTTCTTTTTCAGAATTTATACAGCATTTTTTCAAAAATAAACATAGAATATAATGCAAAATAAGCAATTTGGGTTATCTAATTCTGATGTATTGGAGATTATTGCCCTACTCAAACAAAATCCAGCAGTCGAAAAAGCTGTTATTTTTGGGTCGCGAGCGAAAGGAAATTACAAAAATGGGAGCGACGTAGATATTGCTTTGTTTGGCGCGTCGCTTCATTCAGATGCGATTACTTGCGTCAGTTGTTCGCTGAACGAGGATACTTTGATGCCTTATTTTTTTGATATTTTACACTACGACAGTTTGACAAATCAAGAATTGCAAAACCATATTGACCGTGTGGGCAAAGAATTTTATAGAAAATCAAGCGTTTTAAATCCTATTTTTTCTTAAAAAGTTCCTCCAAATTGTCAAAATCGCGCCGAAAGCTGATGCCAACTCCCGTCGTGTTGCGCGTTCCTTCGAGGACTTGGTCATTACGATTGTATCCTTTTATTTTAATAGTTCGCTCTGGTGTGACATACCAACTTACGATAATATCGTTGCCAAAAAACGTGCCGCTGCTGCTCGTGGAGGACGAACTCGCCACCTGTAAAGCACCTTCTACTTCCAAACGGTCGTCCAAAAAGTTAAAATTGAACCGAGTTTGAAACTCTTGCCCTTTGGTGAGGTTGTCGGGGGAGGTGATTTCACCTGTTTGGTAGCGATTGTATTTGAAATTTGCGCCCGCATTGGAAACAATTTTGCCCTTAAAAATATCCGAAATCAACTGCGAAACATAGATAGACGCTTGGCTCAAAATAAGCTCGGACGCAGTATTGACGGCAGCGGCAACTCCCGTATTGACCGTAGAAAAGGCTTGATTGGAGGGCAAAAACTGCCCCAAAATCATGAGCGCGAACACCTGTCGGTTGAGTTCATTTTGGTCTTGTCTGATGACTCGAAGTTTGTTGTCCAAGTACGTCCGCAATTCGCCGGGTGCGTTGGGAAGGTTGATGTCGAACTGAATTTCGGGCTGCAACAAGCGTCCGCGGAGCTGCAAAATCAAGTCCACAGTCGTTGCTTTTTGGGAAATAGTTTTGAGCGTAGGGTCGTTGAGCGGCTCTATGACTTCGGACAAAAAATTGTAAGGCGGCGAACTCAATCCCTTGTACTCGGCATCGAGCGAGATTTGAGCGTTCAGGGGGTCGCCCGTCCAACGAATATTTCCGCCTCGCTTCACTTTGAACGGTTTGTTGATGTAGTTGCCGAGCGTCGTGAAGAGGTATTCGCCGGTTTCGATTTCGTAATTTCCGTACATCGTCAGCGCGCCGCCGCGCGGAATATTGAGCTGCACGTCGCCGCGCCCTTTCCCTTTGATAATGTCGCCCGCTCGCTCATCAAAAATCAGTTGCGATTCGGCTTCTTCGGTAAAAGAAATTTTCATATCCAAACCGATTCCGTTCAGCTCTGAGCCTTTGATTTTTTTAATAATTACCGTGTCACTTTTTGATTTGAAATGTAAAAAAGTAGATGATGACGCATCTTGTCCGTAATTAATGGGGATAAAAAGTTTTGTATCCTTGCCAGCGACGGCGGTGAGGGCGATGTCCGTCTGCTTGAAAGTACCCGTAAAAGCGATGTCCATGCTGCCAATTCCGCGTCCGTAATAGGTCGGATTGTCGGTTTTAGTCGTGTTGAGTGCCAATATTTTAGGCGATTTTAGGCTGGCGTTGAGTCCGAAATTGCGCAAATGGTCGTGCGTAATTCCGCCCGTCACAACCGCCGAATTGCCCAGAGTATCCTTAATAATTGCGCCCGTCGCGTCAAACATCGCATTGTTTATCTTACAAACTTGGCGGTCAATCGTGTATCGAGTTTGGAGATAATTGATAGTCAGCGCAGCGTCTGATATCATCGCTTCGCCGTTGAAGTCGGGCAGTTTACCGATTTCGCCGCTCAATTTTACGTCCGCATCTACTCTTCCGACGGTTTTGGAAATGCCGTCGCCGATGAAATATTCCGCCACGCGAAGTGGAAAACGTCCCAAAACTGCGTTCATTTCGTAATAATTTTCGGGATAAGTGCGGAAAGAATTGGTATAAACCAGTCCGGGAGGAACGTAAAACCCATTAGCGGTAATTTTTTCGTCTTTGTGAACAACGGAAAGTTTGGCGCGTACCAAACTTTTGATGTCTTTTGCACTTGCTTCCAGATTTAAAATTCCCCAATTATCATTATTTACCAAAAAAGAATCTGAATGAGCGGCGAGCGAAATATTTTTTTGCTCAAAAATATTTTCTGCTTTGATTGTGACATTGTATTTTCCGCTAAAATTCATTTTGTCATCGTCCCAAAGTTCATCAATATAGTGCGTATTGAAGTTTTCGAGGGCTAACTCTACGCCCAAGTTTTCGTTGAAAGTCCTCAAAGTCGCTTTGCGAAGTCCGTTTTGGAGGACTAAATTTTGGGTAAAAATAGAGCGATTGCCGAGTCGGAGATAGTTGTCGGGATTGATATTCCAACTGTCGTGCAAGATGACCAAATCAGAGGATAAAAATTTTATTTGAAAAAAATCGTCTTGAAAAGTCAGCGTTCCATTCAAGTTTAAGTTATCCAATATACTCGTAAAATTAGCGGAAGTAAGCGAAAAATTCACCTCATCTCCCGTAATAGTTGTGTTTAAGGAAAGCGGCGCAAACTTGTTAGTACGGTCAAAAACAGTTTGGTGAACCAGCAAATCTACTTTACTTTTATTATTTAAACCGTTGATTTTCAGTAGAATATCATCAGTTTCTATATTTTGATATTTGAGCTGTGCAATCTTCATATCCAAGTAAATGGAGTCGCGGCTGCTGTCAAAAAACCCTTTTGCAGAAAGCCCGCGCAACGTATCAAACTTGGAGTCAAGAAGTCGCGTAAGATTTTTTAGGTCTTTTAGTTGTATGTCAAAGTCAAATGCTTCGGAGTAGGCGAGTGGTGCGCCGACTGTTTGAATATCGACTTTTTTGGCTATTTGAGGATAGTTTTTTTGTACGAAATTCTGGAGTGCGGAAGGTAAATTTGAAATATCTTGATAGCCCGACACGGAGGCATTGAGTAGCTCGGAACGAATTTTTAACTGCTTATTGCCTTGCGTATTATTGGCTACTAAAAAAATAGAATCCAACTGATATGTGACATTTTTTGAGCGGTCATTGAGCGTCAATTTTTTTCCCTGCGCCGAACCTTGTAGGTTGGATATTTTATTGCCTTGCAAATCAAAATCCATGATGCCGGTAAAGACAAAATTTTGGGGCGTAAGGTGGAGTTTGTAAAGGTCTATCCGCCGCACATTGGCTAAAAAGTTGAATTTTGGCAGTGCTTCCTGAAAGTCAATCGTGCCTTTGAAGTCCAAATCCAACGGCTCATCTTTGATGCTGAAATTTCCGTCGAACAGGTTTTTATTTAGTTTTCCTTCTAATAAAATATTTTCGTAGGTATATTTTTTGAACGAAAAACTCTCCACTTTTGCGTTTAGTCGAGCGGAAACCGTTTCTAATGTCAAGCCTTTTCCTTCCTTTACTTCGGTGTTGAAAGTGATTTTTCCAAGTTCGGGATTCGCCGTCCAACGCCCCAAATCGAAGTCTATCATGGCGAGTTTTCCGCTATAACTTGCCTTTGTTTTGCCGTCTTGAAGGTTCATACGCATATCCAACTGTGCGCGTCCGAGTTCTGTTTTGAGGTCGCCGAAGGCAACAAAGTCAGCAAAAAATCCGTCAAAACGCCCGCTAAAATCTAATTTTCCGAGTCGGTCGTAGCCTTCTGGCGGATGAAAATCGGGTATCAATCGGCGCAAAGTCGTCACGTCGGTCGTCAGTTTGTCCAATTTTAAATTGAGCATTTCTTCGTTGCGCACCGCCAGATTGCGGGAGTTGAAGTCGCCTTTTAAAAACAAGTCGCGCCCCAATCTGATGCTCAAATTTTTTCCGCGCAGGCTGTTCACTTTTCCTTGTAGCAAGCCGTCCAACTCAAAAATTTGTTGTTTATTTTTCACAAAAAAATCTTGCTCTTCGAGTTGCGGAGCAAAAACCATCAAGTCCGAAATGGCTAATTTGGCGGATTTGAGATTGCCCTCCATCAACACTTTATCGTTGAACTCGTGCTGCCAGTCCATGTATTCGCGGTATTTGAACGTAAGAGTATCGCCCAGATTGCTGTTGGGTGTGACGAGTTTTATACCTTCCAGACGAGTTTGGTGTGGGTTGATTTCGACTCGGTTGGCACTCAACTGCGTGAGTTGAAAACCACAATTTTCTTGCGCCGAAATGCGATGCACGACTCCCGTGAAGGCTTCATCGCTGAACTTAAAGTTTTGAATATCAATGTTGATGTCGTGCACTCGGAGGTGGTCGTAATCCATGCGCTCGACGGGCAGCGTGCGGACTGGCGACTTGCCAAAGTTATCGAAAGCAAATGTGCCTTCGTCAATTTTTAGCCGCCGAATTTGGAGTAAAAACGGAGGCTCGGGCGGATTTTTTGGATTTTCGACCGTTTTTTTCGCTGTCGCAATGGGTCGATTGCGAAACTGCTCCGCCAAAGCACTGATGTTGGATTCTGCAATTTTTACGTTGGGTTGTGACAGGTCAATACTGCGAATATCTATTTGATTGTTGGGCAAGTCGAGCTTGTTGAAATGGATTGCGCCTTCGTCGAAATACCAATCCATCATCTGTCCCCAAAGTCGGTCATCTTTGATAAAGTGTGTTTGACTAAAATATATGTCGTTGATAGTCAGGTTGATAGGTTTCTTTTTGGTTCCGCCTTCTCGCTTCGGTCCGCTCAAAAAATCGACCAAAAACTGCGAATTGAAAGTAGAGTCAGTTTCGTTGCGGCGCAGTTTGACCGTTGCATTTTCGAGCGTAATTTCGTCTATTTCCCAGTTGTCGAGTAAAATTTTGTAAGGATTGAGGTCGAAATTAGCTTTTAGTTTTTTGCTGAATAGGAGCGTGTCGCCTGCCAAATCTTGCACATAAAAGCCTTGCAGCACCAGTTTGGAAAAAAAATCTATGCCCAAGCGGTCAATCTTTACGGGTGTGTGAAGTTCTTGCGTCAGATAATTTGCGGTCTTTTGCACCGCCCAACGTTGGAAAGAATCGGACTGAAAAACGGCGTAAAGCAAAAGCAGAAGCATCAAAAAAAGTGCGAAAAATTGCCTCAAACCATAAAACCAGCGACCAACGCGGACGCGCAGCCCGATGCCGGTTGCTTGCTTTTGATTTTCGGTCACATTTTTTGACATAGTCTGTTTTTCAACTCAATTATCGTCCATTTTGCGTTGCGGCGTTGCGCTTTTTTACTCAATTTAATTTAGAACGGAAATAAATATTTTTTGTTTTATTTATTCATGTTACGCAAGGATTTTAAATTGATTCTTTTGAATTTAGCTTTGTAGCCATTTACTTGGTTTTTGTCACTTTTTTTCTTGATAAAAAAAGTAACCAAAAA
>JAYUHK010000098.1:0-8360 GCA_043767025.1 Saprospiraceae bacterium
AATAGTTATAAGTTTTTAGTTTTTAATTTTGAGTCATCATAAACTATTGAAAATCAACGAATTATGTCGAATATTAAATGTCATCTATTTAAGTGTAAGTACTTACTAAAATTAAATTTTGCGCTTGCGCTCAAAGCCCAACATATTTTTATCTTGTTACAAATACTTTTTTGACGGCACTTTTATTTTGTCCACTTATTTTTATAAAATAAGCACCCGAAGTTAAATCGTTGCAATCAACTAACGTATTGGAACCATTAATATTGAGTTCTTTCACAGTTTGACCCAACATATTTACAACAGTTGCAACGTAATTTTCATTGTTTTTTGCAGAAATATCAATCCTAAACACGCCGTTGCTGGGATTTGGCGAAATCGAAATCGCATTTGAAAGCTCCACGTCATTAATGCCAGTTGATGGCTGGCAACCGTTGGAGGACAAAATCGCTGCGCGCGGACCATTCAATGCAGCACTCATTCTGAGCGATTGACCTTTGGTAAACATATTCATACAAGTATCGTCCACGTAGTCCATATAGTTCATATACATTTCTCCGTTCGCACCCGAACCGCAAGAACTATTTGGACGGTGTGGAAACGTAGGACAGTTAAAATTTCTACCCACTGCAATCTCCGTATCCGCAACAAAATCATTGCCGCAAATCGTATCGCCCCATATATGCCGAAGGTTCAGCCAGTGTCCGATTTCGTGCGTCGCAGTTCTGCCGCCATTGTTGTCACTGAAGTTCCCAGCTCCTGCCGTCCCTACCGTACCAAACGCTTCGTAGCGTATAAACACTCCGTCGAGTTCTGGTGAGGCAGCTAAATCTTCGGGAAATGTCGCAAAACCCAATGTTTCTGCACCAAGATTTACTACATATATGTTAAGATATTTGGTTGGGTCCCAGTTGTCTTTTCCGCCCCTTGCGGTTGACCTTATGTCCTCCCGAATATTTGAATTCCAAGAAGCAATAGTAGTTTGAGTTCTGGTAATGCCTGTGGTAGCGTTGCCGAGCGGATCTCTTTTTGCCAAGCAAAACTCAATTTTGGTGTCTGCGCAAAAGTTGTAAAATGGGTGCGTAGAAAGCAACGTATCTGCGTTTAGAAAACGAAAGTCACGGTTCATCACATTTAATTGAGATTGAATCTGGCTGTCCGAAACGTTTTCTATCGCGGCGTTCCAAATAACGTGAAATACCACAGGGATAATCACGGTAGATTGTCGGCTGCCATTCTTTGGCTTACTGTTGTTAGCAATCCACTCGCTGACTTGCTGTTCGCTCGCCAACATTCGGCTTTTGAGCGTTGGGTCGGCTGCGTATCTTTCTTCAAGATTATCCATTGTAGCACATTTATTGCTTTGTGCCGAAACCTTGAGCGATAGCGATAACATAATTACTGCTACTGAAAATAAAAACTGCTTCATTTTAGTTATTTTTTGGTAAAAATTTAAGTCGCGTTGGTTGCGACTCTTGTTGTTTTGAAATAATTTGGCGCAAATTTCTACTGTTTTTTTGAAAAAAACAAATATTTGACGGAAAAAATTATTTTTTTGCCAAATTATCTATCACCGACTGGATATGCGCCGTATGGTGCTTGCCGTGCCACGCGTACAGCCCGAGCGCGAATTCGAGTGTTAGGGCTTGGGGATATTCGGGGTGAAAATAAGTGCGCTGCCAGTCGGAAGCGATCATACTTTTGAGTAAAATCGTCCATCGAATATGCAGTGCGTCGAGAAGTTGCAACGAAATTTCGAGGGGCGTTGGGCTGCTTGCATCAGGGGTTTTCGCCCAATCCGCTTCCTGATACGGGCGAATGACAGGGTTGGTTTCGGTCATCACCAATTTGAAACGCACGAAACTGTTAATATGGCTGTCCGCAAGATGATGCACGACTTGGCGGCTCGTCCAACCGTCGGGACGGTACGGAATATCGGATTGTGCTTCGCTTAATTGCGCCGTCAGAGTGCGCAATTTTTTGGGCAATTCTTCGATGTCCGCTATCCATTGCTGGATAATTTCGGGCGAAGTCTGCGAAGGACGAACATATTTTCCGATAGGATATGAAAGTGATTCAGCTTGCATAAAGTTGGTGTTATGAAATTTTTAGTTAAAAAATTTTTTTTTGATTACAAGTTACCGACACTTTAAAGATGTCGGTAACTTCGGCTTTTTAGTGAGCGTAGAAATAACAAAAAAAAAGATTCAGCCGCTCGGCGGCTGAATCTTTTTTTTGCCCAATTTTGTGGTTCTTATCGTGTGCTGACCGCCATTTTTCCTGAAACGATTGCTCCGTTTTGTTCAAAAGAATAAACGTAAAATCCAGAAGACAAGTCGCTGCCGTCGTAGGTAAATGTATTTTCGCCGCTGTCCAAGTGTATTTTAGATTGGTACATTGTTTGCCCTGTCACAGTAGATACTTTAAAAGTAAAATCTCCGCCAAGTGGCGTATTTACTGCTATTTGGGTTGTTCCGTTGAACGGATTGGGCTGATTGCTTGCCCTAAAATTAGGCAAATTGACATCGGAAGTTGCTGTTACGCAGCCCGCGTTGCCTTGCGGGAGCAAAGTCAAGGTGTATTCGCCGGGGAATAATTGACCGGGGAATGTTTCGTTGAGTATGCCGAGTGCAGTAGAAATTTCGGCGCGAATCACCAACTTGAAATCTTTCGGAGCAGCATTGCTATTGCTCGGAGAGCCAAAAATCTTCAAACAACCCGCCGTGTTTTTGTTGAACTGGCAGCTTGGGGGATTGCACTGATAGCTCAAGCCCGCCGGTAGAGAATCAATCGCGCCCACAGTATTCATTTTTACATAATTCAGACCAATCGTAAAGCCTTGATACACAAACTGGTCGGGAACGCTGAGGGAAAAAACGAACTCGTAAGGTGTATTTTTACACGCTTTTTTGTTGATGCCGATGGCGGGCGTTGGATATACAAAAGTAGAATCCGCCAAAGGATTGGGAGTGCATTGGGCAGCGATTTCGGAAGAAATGACTGCAGAGCAAAAAAGAAAAAGTAAGATTTTTTTCATGACTACAAAAGATATTTGAATGAGTGAAATTGATTATAAGTAGTTATAAGTTATAAGTTTTTAGTTTTTAATTTTAAGTCATCATAAACTATTGAAAATCAAAGAATTATGTCGAATACTAAATGTCATCTATTTAAGTGTAAGAACTTATTTATTGGAAGCGCGCCTAAAAACAAACGCAAGTTAGTGTTTTCTAATAATATAACGAAATAAAAAAAAATTTGTCACAAAAAAGCATAAAAAAAGTGAAAAAAATAATCCGTTGGAATACTTTTTTCACTTTTTTTGTATCGAATTGCGCGAGCAATTTACTTGAACATCTCTGTCCCAGAAAAATGGAAAGCAGCTTCGATGAGTGCATTTTCGTCCGAATCGGAGCCGTGAACGGCGTTTTCTCCGATGCTTTTGGCATACATTTTACGAATCGTACCTTCGGCAGCTTCGGCTGGATTGGTGGCTCCGATGAGCGTGCGGAAGTCATTGACTGCGTTCTCTTTTTCCAAAACGGCGGCTACGATGGCACCCGAAGACATGAACTCGACCAACTCTCCGTAAAACGGGCGGTGGCTGTGGACGGCATAAAATTCGCCCGCTTTCTCGGTAGAAAGTTTCGCGAACTTCATGGCTACGATGCGGAAACCCGCTTCGTTTATCTTGGCTAAAATACCGCCGATGTGACCCGCTTTTACGCCGTCGGGCTTAATCATTGTGAAGGTAATGTTACCTGCTGACATGGTTTTTTTATTTTTTATTGATTAAAAAAAGTCTATTTTGCTTTCAAAAGTTCTACATAAAACACAAGTTCTGCGTTGGCTGGAATGCCCGGAGGGCTGCCTGCTTCGCCATAGCCAAGCTCGGACGGAATGAAAAAGTAGGCTTTTGAGCCGACCTTGAGGAGTGCAAGTCCTTCGTCCCAGCCTTTGATGACGCTGCCGCGACCGACTGGAAAACTGATGGGTTCGCCACGGCTGAAAGAAGAATCAAATTTTTTGCCATCGGTCAAAGCTCCGTAATAATCAACCGTAACAGTCTGACCAGCAGCAGGTTGTGCTTCTGTACCTTCCTCGACTATCATGTATTTGAGTCCAGATGCAGTGGTTTTTATTTTGGAATTTAACTTTTTAGCTTTGTATTCGGCTGCGGTTTCGGCGACCGTTTTTGCTATTTTTTCTTCTACACCTTTGCCTGACTCCATTTTTGCCATCATTTCTTTTTGCTTTTCTTCCATTTTCTGGGCGTAGTCGGCTTTATTGATGATTTTTACCAACGTCATTTCGTAAGTGAGCATTTTGGCATCGGCAAGCTCGGCAGGCTTGTTTTTGAGCGTGTCAATCGGGTAAAAAATAGTCAAACTATCTCCTACCGACATGAGTTTTAGACCTGCTACGACGGGCGAAATAGGCTGTCCCGCACGGCTCGAGTCAATCGGAATGCTGATGGGCGCGCCGTCTTGGTAAGTGGAGCGCAGTACTTTGTCGCCGTTTTTGAGGACGATGTTGAGTTCGCAAACGTCGCCAATTTGGGGCATTGCGCCGCCTTTTTTGACGTGGTGCGTGTAAGCGTAGCCGCCTTCGGCTAATTTTTTTCCGCCACAAGCGGTGAAAGTCAATACAGAAATTGCTGCGAGAGCAAGAATTAATAAACGCATGATTTTTTTAGTTTAAAAGTTTATTTTTAGAGAATGAAATTTTTTTTTAGTTTGATTTTTTTCGGATTAATTCAGAAGTTTTTCCTTGTAAAGTGGCAATATTTCGACGAATTTATCTACTGCGCTCCGAAGACCTTTGTGCCAATAGCCGCCCGATGCGTTTTTGTGTCCGCCGCCGTTGAAGTATTGTCGGCAAATTTCTTGCACATCAAAATCGCCTTTCGAGCGGAGCGAAATTTTTACGATACTCGGCTGTTCGGTAATAAAAGCGGCTAATTTTAGGTTTTTGAGTGTGAGCAAGTAATTCACGATTCCCTCCGTTTCGCCGCGCTGTATCTGATAATATTCGTAATCTCGGAGCGTCAAAACGATAAGTCCAGCGTTGAACTCCTCGAAAATATCCATTCGGTTGTAGAGTGAATGCCCGAGCAGTCGGAGTTGTTTTTCGGAAAGACTGTTGTTTATTTTATTCTGAATTTCAACGTCGTTGATGCCCAACTCCAACAACTGCGCCACTATTCGGAACGCTTTGGGCGAAGTGGCGTGGCGAAATGAACCCGTATCGGTGACAATACCCGCATAAATACACTCTGCGACTGGAATATTGATGCGTTTTTTGTCGCCCAACATTTCGATAAAATCAAAAATTAATTCGCAGGTCGAGCTTGCGCTGCTGTCACTGAACACAAAATCTGCGAAAGATTCTGGGTACAAGTGGTGGTCAATCATCGCCAGTTTGGTGCGTTCCAATGTGCGTATCACGTCGCCCATTTTGTCGATTCTATCCAAAGAATTGAAGTCCAGACAAAATATAATATCTGATTTACGAAGTAATTGTTCCGAATATTCGGTCGAAAGGTCGTAAATATATATTTTATCACTGTCCGACATCCAACTAAAATTAAGCGGATATTCGGACGGCAAAATGACATGAACCGTGTGTCCGTGTTGGACAAGGTAATGAAACAGTGCCAAAGACGAGCCAATAGCATCTCCATCGGGATTGCGATGCGACGTAATTACGATGTCTTTGGGGATAGCCAGCAGTGTTTTGAGTTCCTTTAAATTTTCCATTTTTACAAAATCCCTTCAAATAAGGCGCAAAGGTCGTTTTTTTTACTTACATAAACAATAATTGTGTGGATATTTTTTAATTGAATTGTTTTTTAGGAATAAAAAAAAGGAAATTTATCATTCCTGATAAATTTCCTACAAAATCAACTGTTAGGAATGAAAAAAAATAAGGTACTTATTTTGGGCGCATTCCTAAATAATCAACAAAAAAAATAGCTTTATTTTTTTGGAGCTTGGCTGCCGTAAGAGTTGCCGAATACATATCCTACTCGAAGTCCGCTACTAAACCCAACTTTATTGAATGTCCCTATTTCTCCACTATTGGCAGAAGGTACAATAGGAATACAGTCTGGACAAGTAATATAAGCAGGATTCTTGACGTTGTTGAGATCAAATGCGTAGCCGATGCCGAAAAAAAGCTCGATAGAAAGATGCTCTGCCAAAACCCACTGCCTACCGAAATTCAGAATCAGGCCTCCTTTTGTGCTGCTCAAATAAGATAATTCTCTAATAGACCCATATTTTTGATAATTAAATTTGGTATAATTGATATAAAATTCGGGCTTGATAAAATAGTCGGCTAAAATGTGAGCGTTGCGAGCGGCTTTTTTTCCGTCGCTGCTCAGATTGACTTTTCCTGCTACGCCGATGCCGAAACCCGAATTGCTGGTTTTTGGATCATCGAATCCGATGCCCTGAAAGCGCAGAATCCCTTCGACCGAATATTGAGGACTCAACGCGTGTTCGTAGCCCAACGTGAATCCATCATTAAAAATGGAGGTAAAACCAATTTTCAGGTTGGAAGTTTTGTCGTTGAAGTAGTAATTTTTTTGGATACTTTCGCCGCTCAACGGGTCGGGACTGCCATCAAAAAGTTTAATGTCTTTGATAACTGTTCGTTCCAGCGTGATGACGCGGTCGATTTTGCTCCCAAAAATTTTGTATTTCACTTCGGTTTCGCCCAACTCGATGATAGTAGCTTTTACGCGCGTACCGTCGTTGAGCGTGATGATGTCTTGTGCAGATAAACGAATGTGCGACGCAATAAGCAATGTCACAAATAGACTGAATTTGATAAATTTTTTCATAATTTTAAGAGTTTTAGATTTATTAATTTTTAAGAATTTATTTTTATTGTTGTTTGAGAGTGATTAAGCAAACAATATAAACAGCAGGACTAATGGCGAAGAAAAAATGGACTTCAATGCCAAGAAAATCAACAAAAGCATCACCGAAAGAGCCAATATTATCCAACCTCCAGTCACGGCAGCTCGAGCTTTGGAGCGACTTTCTGGCGTGTATTTGTTGGGGTTGTCTGCATAATTGTTCAAACTTTTATTGCCTAAATAAATAGCCGCGATGGACGTAAAAAAAATAGCTGGCAATAAAATAAATCCTGCAAGCAGGGCAAGAAGCGCGTTGGAGGCATTGGGTTCTTCCATTTTTCTTGATGTCCCGTCAGTTTTATTTTGGTTGGTATTGCCTATCACTTCCTTGCGACCGTCCGCATATTTGAGCATAAAAACTTCGCTCTGGTAGATAGAACTCGACAACAGTGGGTTCAGCTCTCCGCAATTATTAAACGTGACAAACTCGCTGTTGGTACCCAATATCTTTGCGTCTATCTCGTCCCCATTTTTTAGAATAATCTTGTCACAAGATACGTTATTTTTTACAACTGGCGTAGTGTCTGCGGCGGATAAATATTTGAGTTGGCGGCGCAGCTTCCAATTTATTATTTTGAAAGCGATTTTTTCTCGCCAAGTCAGTTTCCTACCCAACTGCTTCGACAGGATTTCGGTAGATATTTTTGAAAAATTTGTTGATTCCGTGACCGCTGTTGGACTCGGTTTGCTCACCAAAACCGCCGCCTCCGCCACAGACAGATTACCGCCTAACGCTAAAAACAGTACACACAAAATTTGAATTATCTTTTTCATTTGATGATTTTTTAGAAATAAAAAATTATTTTTTTAAGGTCTTTGGTTTTGTTCCAAACACATAGCCAACTCTGATGCCGCCAGCGAGTACCCTTTTTCTAAAAGACAGCATTTCGCCACCTACTATGCTTAGTTCCGAAGAACTAAACCCGTAGCCAGTATATAAATCAACAGAAAAGCGGTTGTTGATTACCCATTCTCTACCAAAATTTAAGATAAAAGCTGTATGGTAAGTCTCTCGGTCGGTAGAACGAGATTTCTCGTCATACCAGTTGTAGATTAAAAATAGTTCTGGCTTCACGTAAGCGTCGTCGAGAATGTGCGCTCTCCGAGTCGCTCTTTTGCTGGGACTGATGCTGCTATATCTGTATGCCACGCTCAACGAAAGATTTCGAAAATCAGAGGCGTATTCGTCAAAATTAATTCCTTGATAGCGCGCCGTAATCTCGCAGGCTGACAAAGAAGTCAAAGACCGCTCATAAGACAGACTAACACCATTGAGTAAAAAGGAAGTAAAACCAACTTTTATAATGTTTTTATGGTCGTTGTAATAATAATTAGTAGCCATATTGTCTTTTGCTAAAATATCTGAACCGCTACCTTCCTCCATTTTTACTTTAGCTACGAGCGTCCGACTGATAGAAATAACACGGTTGCTGCGGTC
>JAYUHK010000099.1:0-13400 GCA_043767025.1 Saprospiraceae bacterium
ACTTTTTTTATCAAGAAAAAAAGTGACAAAAGCGAAGTCAATAGCTACAAAGCTAAGCTCAAATGAGTCAATTTAAAATCCTTGCGTAACATCAGTTAATAAAAAATTAGTCATTTCGTATTCAATTTAGAAATGCTGCTCTATCAACAGCATACATTTTAAATCACTACCTTTGTTTTCATGAATATTTTACAACACGAAATCAGCAAACGCAGAACGTTTGGAATCATCAGCCACCCCGATGCTGGAAAAACTACCCTGACCGAAAAATTATTGCTTTTCGGAGGAGCTATCCAAATTGCGGGCGCAGTCAAATCTAATAAAATCAAGAAATCAGCAACCTCCGATTTTATGGAAATAGAACGCCAACGCGGTATTTCGGTCGCTACCTCTGTGATGGCTTTTGACTACAAAGACCTGAAAATCAATATTTTAGATACTCCCGGTCACCAAGATTTTGCGGAAGATACTTACCGAACTTTGACGGCTGTTGACAGCGTGATTGTGGTGATTGATGTAGCCAAAGGAGTGGAAACTCAAACCGAAAAGTTGGTGGCGGTCTGTCGCCGACGCAACACGCCGATTATTGTTTTTATCAACAAACTCGACCGCGAGGGCTTGGACGCTTTCGACTTGTTGGACGATGTGGAGCAAAAATTGGGGCTGAAAGTTTGTCCATTGAGCTGGCCCGTAGGTATGGGACAGCGTTTTCAGGGCGTTTACAACCGTTACGAAGAGAAATTATGCCTTTTTCGTCCGCACGGTAAGCAAGAGGAGGAGGAGATTGTGACTTTTACGGATTTGAATAATCCCGCGCTTGAAGACTTTATCGGCGAGCGCGCTGCCACAGAATTGAGAGAGGACACTACGGTTTTGCAGGAAGTATATCCAGTTTTTGATGAAAAAAAATACCGCGACGGAAAATTATCTCCTGTTTTTTTTGGCTCTGCCGTTAATAATTTTGGAGTGAAAGAATTATTGGATTGCTTTGTTCAGATTGCACCTACACCTTTGGCGCGACACTCGGAGGAGCGAAATATCGAACCCGATGAAGAAAAATTCAGTGGTTTTGTGTTCAAAATTCACGCCAACATGGACCCTAAACACCGCGATAGAATTGCTTTTTTGAGAATCGTTTCTGGAAAATTTGAGCGCAACACTAACTACTTGCACGTCCGACAAAATAAAAAAATAAAATTTGCGAACCCAACAGCATTCATGGCAGACAAAAAATCGGTCATCGATGAGGCTTTTCCGGGCGATATTGTGGGTCTGTACGATTCCGGAAATTTTAAAATTGGCGATACCCTGACCGAAGGCGAAACCCTGCACTACAAGGGAATTCCGAGCTTTTCGCCGGAGCAATTTCGGTACGTCAACAACGCTGACCCCCTAAAAACCAAGCAGTTAGCCAAAGGATTGGAGCAGCTGATGGACGAAGGCGTGGCGCAGCTTTTTCACAGAGATTTCAATGGACGGAGCATCATCGGCACGGTCGGCGCGCTCCAATTCGAGGTCATTCAGTATCGGTTGCAGCACGAATATGGCGCATCTTGCACCTACGAACCCGTCCAACTGCACAAAGCCTGCTGGGTGCGCTGCGATGACCGAAAAGCCTACGAAGATTTTTATGAACGCCGAAAACGAGACATGGCAAAAGACAAGCATGGCGAACCCGTTTTTTTGGCGGAGTCGGCGTGGGTACTCCAGACTGTCCAAGAAAATCACCCCAAAGTTCAATTTTTCTTTACCAGCGAAGGCTAATCTTTAATAAAAAAAACACTAAAAGGCGACCACGAAATTTCGTGGTCGCCTTTTAGTGTTTTTAAGAAAAATCCAATTCAAAAAAGACGCAATTAAGCGGTTGCTTTGTGTGCGGCAATGGCATCTTTTTTCTCCTGTGCTTGGATTGCTTGCGGACGCGGACGTGATTTTCCGTAAGAGCCGCGCGTGATTTTTCCTTTTTTAGTTCTTTTATCGCCTCTACCCATGATGTTGGTCGGTTACTATTTTAGATGTAAATAAAAATATTTTCAAGGCTGCAAAGGTATTCTTTAATTTTGGTTTGGACAAATTTTTTCCAAAATTTGTTTGGAGTAAAAAATATTGGTGGCTGCTCAAAACTTTCTTTTTTCTCGCTACACGATGACTTTCTGGTGTAAAAATTTTGCGCTGTATGGTAGTTTTATAGTTATCGCCAACGACGGTTTCGGGGCTTTGAGGAGGAAGGGAAACGAAAGTGAGAATCTTGGTTTAGAAATTAAACTTTAATCAATCACAAAACAATCTCTGGAATACGAAGTAATATTATAGCCCGTTTACCTTATTTCAACATCCATTTTTCGTGATTTTGGATTAAGTTAGCAAGGTAATCATTAAGTATTTTACATTTTTCAATTACTAAAGTTGCTGTGGTGTCACTTTTTAACTCCAGTTCGCAGAATATTTTTACAATATCAAGGTTCAGAATCACCGCTCCGTTAATAATTTGCGGTCTTGGTTCATTCCATTCAAGATTTAGTTCAAAAACGTGTTCAATCTTTTTTAGGTTGTGAAATAAAATATCTTGCCAATTACCGTGAATTGAATGGCTTGAAATCCCATAGAAAACACTGTAAAACATTTCGTCTGCAACGACGCTTGCTCTATCTTTAATTGATTTCCACTTTGAGCTTCTTTTCACTTCGTCCAATTCAAAGTCCGACTTGTCAAAACTATTTTGAATTGATTTTTGCATTCGTTCTTCAATTGGTAAAACATTACCATTTCTATTTTTGATGTTTGACAGGATTATATCCCAAAGTTCTTTCTCAATTATTAATGAATGTTTGATATAGTTTCTTTTAACTCCTTCTCCACCTTCAATGAGTAAAAATTTTGTATTTAATGCCGTTTCTGCTATACATCTGTTCAATATATGGCAAATTTCAAGTTTTCCTTCACAAATATTTTGTAAGAATGAAGTATTCAGTTTGATTAGCCTTGCCAGATTACCACCGATGACTGCTTCGTTTTTGTCTATCTTTTTTGGCATTCCGTTAAGATTGTAATATTTAATTCCAACAATTATGTGAATTAATTCAATAGTGTGTATAAGGAGTTCAATTTGTGCGTCCATAAATTCGTATTCGCTATCGAATTTTTCAATATCAGCGTTAGAGTATTTTGGTAGTATACTATTTATCTCGTCCATATATTAAAAAATGAGCTGTAATTTATTTTATTTACCCAATCAATCATCTTAATTGTGCAAAAAACGTATTCTTGAGTACAAAAGTTCATTTTCGCCTACATCAGACCCAATATTTTAGCATATTTCAGCATCTCGCCTTGGTTGCTAATTTTTATTTTTCCAGTCAGCAATCCCATCATTGGGTTTATTTGCCCTGTCACGATGCCCATAATATTGGTATCTTTTCCGCTTACCACACATTTTGGCTCACCGACAAGTCCATCTTGGACGGCACACACGCCGTCTGCGATGTTGAGCGTGTAAGCACCGCCGCCTTCGCCTTCAATATTGAAGTGAAAAACAGTGTTTTGCCCCGCAATACTGTCTTTGTTTACTTTTTCGGGCAGTGAGCATATAAAATCTTTTGCTGTCATTTTTTTTATTAATTTTAAATTTTTATTGATTTTAAATTGGAATACGAGCGACGGCAAAGATATGGCATAGTTTTTACACCATTATTGAAAAATGACTTTTCATGAAAAAATACTTAATAATTTTGTTGGCTTTGCAGTTGGTGGCGACTGCTTTTTTTGCTCAAAAAGAAGGCTACAAAATCGCCGTCGAAATAAAAAATACGAAAGCCAAATATTTGTATCTTGGCTTTTACGTCGGTTTGGAGCGGTTGCAGTTGGACAGCGCGTTGGTCAATGCGGCGCAAACTTCTGTTTTTGCGGGCAATAAAAAGCTCCAATCAGGAATGTATTTAATTTTCGACAAACGTGACTCGACTTCTTTCAACTTTTTGGTAGATACGGAACAATTTTTTACGCTAAAAACGGACAAAGACAGCCTTTATTTGTCGCTTTCGGCAGAAAATAGTTTGGACAATCAGTTGTTTTTTGAGTCCATAAAAATGGCGGAGCGCGCGCGCGCGCAGATGGCGCAAATGAAGTCTTTGATAGCCGAATTGAAAGATAGAAATCGGACAAGTGCCGTGTCCATCGAGCAAGATTTGATAAAAATAGCCGATTCTGTGATATTGGCGCAGGAGCGATTGGTGGCACCTTATCCGCAGAGTTTGGCGTATGCCGTAGTCCACGCCAACAACGAATATGTGAAAATTCCGACCGCTATTTCTGACCCTTCGGCGCGCTATTTTTACGCCAAAAGTCACTATTTCGACCACCTCGACCTTACAGACAATAGGCTCATTCGCTCCCCATATTTGATGCCAAATATCGAAAATTATTTCAATAAATATGCGTCTTTTCACCCGGACTCGATGCGGATTGCGACCGATTTTGTCCTTCAAAAGGCAATAAAAGACTCACTTTCTTTCAGATTCGTGAGTACCAAACTGCTCAATTTTTTTGCGAAGCCCGAAATTATTTTATACGAAATTGGGTATGTGAAAATCGTGGAGGACTATCTCCAAAAAGGAAAAATGTCGTGGATAGCGGGCGAAGATTCTGTCAAGTTCGTCCGAGCGGCAGAAGGTCTAAAACCAGCTTTGATTGGCAATATCGCGCCCGACCTTCGCATGATGCAACGCGACAGCTCCGAAATATCGCTCTCGGAGGTAAAAGCACCTTACACACTTCTTATTTTTTGGGACCCAGACTGTAAAGTTTGCCAAAAAACTGTCCCTGTATTGGTACAAATATACGAAAAATACCAGCCTCTTGGCTTGGAGGCGTACTCGGTGTGCGCTCGTCGCGGACCTTCATTTGTCAGGTGTTGGGAAGCCGCAGATGCCGATAATATGCGATGGATTACGGTGGTAGATCCTGAGCAAAAATCAAAATTCATGACATGGTATAATACGGCAAATTTCCCGATGGTACTCGTCCTCAACGCCGATAAAAAAATCATTGCAAAAAAAATAAAAACTACTAAATTGGACGCATATCTACAGAATTTGTTCGCAAAACTTAAGTAAAAGGAACTTTATAAAAAAAAATATGTTAAAGATTAGTGAGATTCAAAAATTATTATTATTTTTGTAAATCTTTTAAGATGTGTGACATTTATTGAAAATTATAAACAACAAAAATTCATGTTAAATTTAACATTTTTACGCCCATACCGCGCCAAAAAACTACTTTTTGCCCTCCTATTTATTTATTCTTTCTCGCAAACTGTGACTGCGCAGTGCGACTTTATGATGCAAGGTTGGTATTGGGATTATCCCATCAACTGGGTCACCACCCTACAAACAAAAGCCGCCGACATTGGGGCATCTGGCTTCAAATATGTATGGCTTCCGCCACTTTCAAAAGGTAGCAGCGGCATCAATAGCAGCGGCTACGACCCCAAAGACTTATACGATTTGGGAGATTACGGGCAGACTCGCTTCGGCACTCGCGCCCAAGTGAATAGCGTTATCGCTGCTCTCAACGCTGCGGGCGTAAAGTCGGTAGCTGACATGGTCTATAATCACCGCGACGGCGGCGCGCCAGAAGTCAATCCGGCAGTAAAAAACTACATCACTACTTACTACAATGCCTCCAAATCTCCTTATCCGTCTGACCGTTTTCGCTGTATCCTTCCGATTGGAGGCGCGACCGGAAACGGCGCAGGCGATTATTACATAAAGGTTAGTTCTAAAACCAACGATGCACAGTTCAACGGCAAACCCTATACTTTTTATGCACAGACCAACGCAACCGGTTGGCAAGCACTTCCAGATGGTAGCGAAGGCGAAAATCAACCCGGCGGCAACGGCGGCGGCGATTGTGGACAAAATTCTTGTATCGCAACTTTGGGCAGAAATTTTATAGCCAACGTCGAAACAGGCGGTGGCTGTGGTACAGATGAGTATAAAATAACGCTTACCGCAGCAAATTTCAACCCTGCTGGCGACACGATGTTCATATTTTTGAGCAACAGTGGAGGCAACTATTCTGACCACCGAATTTACGGACTTTGGAGTGCATCTCGCAGCGCCGACATCGTGAATGAAATAAAATATCAAACCTATACCAACTTTTCAGCTTCTGTGATGCCGAGCGGAATGGGAAATATGAATTTTGAAAACTTCAAACCCAACACCGCTAATGCTGCTACCCAAACGTTGAGTGGCGACTGGGACGGTATGTATTTTTTCTACGATTACGATCAATTTAGCACCGCTACCGAAACGGAACTCAACAACTGGACAAAGTGGATGTGGACCAACGTAGGAGTTCGTGGCTTGCGAATGGACGCTGTGAAGCACTTTACGCCACAATACGTCAGACGTATGTTGGAAAATATGAATGCTGCTGGCTACAATCCGGGCATGGTAGTCGGCGAATGGTTCGATTCCAATGCGAGCATCTTGAAGGGTTGGGTGGATAACGTTTATGCGGGCATGAACTCGGCAACTTCTTCGGCAGTGAAAGTTCGTATTTTTGACTTTGCCCTTCGCGAAGCACTCAAAAATACCTGCGACAACGGCTCAGACGCTCGCAATATTTTCAACTCTGGAGTAGTAGATGCAGCAGGTGGAAGCGGATTCAACAGCGTCACGTTTATCAACAATCACGACTTCCGCGATGCCTTCCAACCCGTTTACAACGACGTACCGCAAGCCTACGCTTACATACTTTCCAACAACAAAGTAGGCGTACCAACTGTATTTTACTCCGATTACTATGGTATTCGTCCGAATGTAAATTATCCGCCGGCTGTGGTGTTGAAGCCACAAATTGACCAACTTATTCAGGCGCACAATCTTTATATTTGCGGCTCCACAGGAACAGATTATCTAAATAAACTCGGAACAAGTTACTCAAGCAATTTTATTTCGGGAAGTTCTGACCGCTCGTTGGTGTTCCAACTCACAGGCAATGCTGCGGGCAGAAGTGTGGTAGTCGCTATCAATTTTTCTGGAAATACCCTCAAAGTGGATCACGCCATCAACACTTCAGGTACGTTTGGAAGCGCAACCACAGGCACGCGGTTCACGGATATTTTGGGACGCTCTAATTTTCCATTCGCACTCGTGAACGGCAACAATCAGATTTATATGGAAGTCCCGCCGCACAGCTACTCGATTTGGGTGCAAGGAACGCAAACTCCGCTACCTACAGAAATCATTGATTTTCAGGTAAATAGCTCCAAAAAATCCGTCCGAATCAACTGGACGACCGCCAACGAAACCAATATGTCAGGTTTCGATTTGGAGCGTTCTGCCAACGGAAAAGATTTTGAAAAAATTACCAACCTCACTTCCAAAGGAAAAGAAGGCACAGGAAGCAGCTATGACTTTGAGGACAACAATGTGTGGTTCGGTAGCGAAATTTACTATCGCCTGAAAAGCATAGACAAAGACGGAACTTTCAAATATTCGCCTATTCGCTCAGCTCGCTTGGAGCAGTCCATAGCAACTTTCGAGCTTGCGCCCAATCCAGTCGTTGATTTTGTGGCGGTCAGCTTTACGACCACCCAAGCCGCCGAAGCCAAAATATCGGTAGTCAATGCGATAGGGGAGACGGTCATTTCACCGCAGATTATTTCAGCCAATAAAGGAACTAATACCACACAGCTTGACTTGCAAAAGTTAGCCGCAGGGATTTATTTCGTTAATTTTGAAATCAATCAGCAGCAAATATCCGAGCGCATCGTAAAAAAATAGTCCTCCTCTTTTCTTCATTCCTAATAGAAAAGGCAACTTTTTACGCGCAGTAAAAAGTTGCCTTTTTTTTTGTTTCCATCGTATGAATACGTGTGAGGAACGCGTCTAAAATTAAGTACTTTATTTTTTCCTTATTCCTGAAATAATTATGCGCGGTGAGAAAAGTCGAATAAATTACAAAAGGTATTTCGACATTCCTTGTTCGGCGTTCATTATTCGATATTTGTTTTTTTATTCCAAAACTAACTCCCCAAATTCGTGTTCGACCAAAACTGTAAAAACCGTCGAGTTGATGCTGGAAGCAAAAAAATCAACTTCGGTTTGGTCGGCAACGGCGCGCGTCGGGCGGAACGGAATACCGTAAAAAATAATCCTACATCGCTGGTAATCGTCTTTTCGCTTGCCTACTTTTTGCTGCGAAAGCGAGATTTTTTTACTCGCTCCGCGCACCACGAATGTTTTTTCGCTAAAATCTTCTTCCAAATAACCGTAGCCTTCGCCCGCGTCTTCGTAGAGTTCGCTCCGATGCTCTCCTTCTTCAAAATAAACGTGCAGCGTCAATTCTTCGATAGGTTTCTCGTTCGTAAATTGCTGGATAGGATACAAAGGCAGCACCGTTCCCGCTTGTACGAAAAACGGAATTTGAGCCAAAGGAGTAGGAAAAGTTATTTCCGCACCTCCCGAATATATCTTTCCAGTCCAAAAATAAAACCAATTTCCTTTCGGTAAATATTGAGTTTGGGTGGTTTGAGCTTCGAGAAGAACTGGACTGACTAAAATATTTTTTCCAAAAATAAAAGCATTTTCGTGACTAAAAATATTTTTGTCACGAAAATAAGAAAAATTTAAACTTTTTATCACAGGAACGCCCTCCGTCGTATAGGCTCGGAATGTAGTATAAAGATATGGCAGCAGTCGGTAGCGAAGCTCAATAGTTGCCTTTGCGATACCCGTAAAAGGCGCTCCAAACGCCCACGGCTCGCGGTCGAGTCGGTCGAGTTTGGCAGCAGCTTCGACTTCCGATTCTTCTACTTCGGAGCTACCGTCCGAGTGATTGCCCATCGAATGAATCCTAAAAAGTGGGTGAAAAATTCCTAATTGGAGCCAGCGAATAAAGAGTTCACCGCTTGGCATATTCACAAAACCTCCAATATCTGTCCCCACAAACGAGTAGCCCGAGATGCTCAAACGTTGGCACTGAATGTTTGCCAAACGCAGATTTTCCCAATCCGCTACATTGTCGCCCGTCCAGACGGCGGCGTATCGTTGCCCTCCCGCAAACGAAGCGCGAGTAAGTAAAAATGGACGTTTTTGAGGTTTAATTTTCTTCAAACCTTCTATCGTTGCGCGGCTCATCATCATGCCGTAGATGTTGTGCGCCTTCGCATGATTGGTTTGATGACCGTCACAATCGTGCAATATTTCGTCAGAAAAAGTCAAATTATTGACCTTAAAAACTGCTGGTTCGTTCATATCGTTCCAAAAACCCGAGATGCCTTCCGCCTCGTAAAGTTCGCGATAAAACTCGCCCCACCAAGCCCGCGCTTTGGGATTCGTAAAATCAGGAAAAACACAGTCGGAGGGCCACACAGGAGCCATCAACAGTTCGCCATTTGTGCGACGACAAAAGACATTTTTTTCAAGTCCGTCCTGAAAAACGAAATAGTTTTCGTCGGCTTTTATACCCGGATCTATCATTACTACCGTCTGAAAACCTACCTCTAACAAATTGAAAATCAACTGTTTAGGATTTGGAAAATATTTTTTGTCCCAAGTAAAACACCGATAATCGTCCATATAATCAATGTCTAAATAGATAGCGTCGCACGGAATTTGGCGTTGGCGAAACTCTTTAGCAAGCTCCAAAACCCGCTCGTCGGGAAAATAACTCCACCTGCATTGATGAAAACCGAGCGACCAAATAGGCGGCATTTCGGGCTTTCCAGTGAGATAAATATAGTTTTTGGCGACTTCCAAAAGTTCTTTTCCCGCGAAAAAGTAGTAACACATCTCGCCGCCGTCGGCTGAAAAAGTAAGTTCGTTCTGCTCTGTCGAGTCAAAATCAAAATGTGAACGAAAGCTGTTATCTAAAAAAATACCGTAACAAATTTCATCTTTCAGCCCATAAAAAAACGGAATACTTCGATACAAAGGGTCAGATTTTTTACCGAAAGCAAAAGCGTCTGAGTTCCAATTTTGCAGCTTTTGTCCGCGCAAATCCAATGCGCACGACTTATCGCCCAAGCCAAAAAATCGTTCTTTGTGACTGATTTTTTTACTAATTTTTACGTCAGTCGTGCCTTTCATAATCGTGCTGCGAGCATAGAACGGCGCAGCATCTTCCGAAATAAGCTGATTTTGGTCGTCAAAAATTTTTATTTGTAAATTTTTCTTCTCAATGTGACAGCTTATAGAATTAGTTTTGAGTAAAAATATATCATCTTCTTCGGAAAAAGTCGGCGAAAATACTTTTTCAATAGCTTTCTCTACAACCGCATAACTAAAATACGGCTCAAAAATACTCCGCATTGCGTAGCGAAAACGGACAATTTTTTCATCGAAAAAAACAATTTCGAGCGCAATTTTATTTTCCGAATAAAAATAAAAAAAGTCATTTTTTCTCTCAAAACGAACAATTTGCGATGGCGTGAACTCTTGAAAAACATCGTCGTAGCGGTCGAAACCTTTGACTTCCGTGACCGAAATAAGTTTGGGCTTTTCGACTATAATTTCCTCCACTTCGAGGATTTTTTCAATAATTTCTGGATTTTTTACCGTATTTTCCGTCATAATTTGAATGATTTTTTATACTTTGGACGCTCAAAGATAATAGACTGCATTTTTATTTAGTGTAAAAAATACACTTTTTATTTTTGCGCCAACTATCCTTCATACGCCAATAAAAGTATTAAGAATGTATCCAACAGTACTATTGCTTAATTTTTACCAAATAATAAAACGAAATGCAAAATAAAAAATATGATATTGTATGCGCAGGCGAATTATTGGTGGATATGATCAGCGAAAATTTTGCTGAAAACTTATCGGATATTAGCACTTTTCGTCGGATTCCGGGCGGCAGTCCCGCCAATTTGTGTATGAATATGGCGCGGCTTGGCAACCAAACGAGCTTGGTCGCCAACGTAGGCGAGGACGATATGGGAACTTACCTCTACGACTTTGTAGCATCACAAAACGTTGATTGTCAGCACCTTAATCGAGTTTCTGCGCCGACGACTTTGATTCTTGTTACGCGCTCGAAAACGGTTTCTAATTTTGAAGCCTATCGGGGCGCGGATTGTCAGTTGCTGCCCGAACATTTGCCCGACGAACTGCTCAAACAAGCAAAAATTTTTCATACCACTTGCTTTGCTTTGAGCCACGAGCCTGCCCAAAGTTCTATTCTTAATGCCGCTCACCGCGCTGCTGCGCTGCGTTGCCAGTTGAGTATTGATGCCAATTATGCGCAAAAAATCTGGCAAAATACGGACGAGGCACGCGCTTTGGTCGCCGATTATTGCCGCTTGGGAGCGATGGTAAAAGTGAGTGAAGTGGATTGGGAGCGGCTTTACGGCTCGAAATTGTTAGATGCAGAGGCTGCGCTTGAGCATTTTTTGGCACTTGGCGCGCGCGAAGTTTGCGTCACGCTGGGCGGCGATGGTTGTTGGGCGGCGACGGCGACGGAGCGTCTTTTTTTGCCTGCTCGACCCGTAGAAGTGAAGGATACGACGGGGGCTGGCGATGCGTTTTGGAGTGGCTACCTGACGGCTTGGTTGGACGGAAAAAATCTGTCGCAAAAGTTGCAAGCAGGACGGAGAATGGCGGAAATAAAGTTGGGATTTTTTGGAACTTTGCCGCGCGAAATGGACAAAAAATTAATTTACGAAGAATGAATATCGAAATTAATTTTTTTGCACATCAGTCGAAATTGAAACTTCGGCGCGACGAAAAAACAGGAAAAGAGCAGGTTTTTGACCCTATTCGCAAAAAATTTGTGGCTTGGCAGCCCGAAGAAAGCGTGCGGCAGTTGTTTTTACAGTATTTACTGCGCGAAAAAAATTGTAATCCCAACAAGGTACGAGTTGAAAAACAACTGATAGTCAATGGATTACAAAAACGTTGCGATATTTTGATTTATGACTCGTCTTTTCGCCCTGTTTGGTTGGTGGAGTGCAAAGCTCCGAATATTGACATCAATCAAGCCGTTTTTGAGCAAATTGCGCGGTACAACTTACCGCTTCAAGTCCAGTTTCTGATTGTCACAAATGGCTTAAAAAATTATATTTGTGAGATGGATTACGACAAAAAAACTTTTATATTTTTGGATAAAATACCAAATTTTTGAGCATCAAATAAAATCGAAAAATAGTGCAACAAGAAAAAATTTTAGTTACCGGTGCAAACGGTCAAATCGGCTCTGTCCTCACGCTTGCCTTGCGAGCGCGATACGGAAATGAAAATGTAATCGCGACAGATATTCGGCAACTTACTGATAATCAACATTTTGCATTGGTCAATATTCTCGATGCGTATCAGTTGGTAGAGATTGTGAAGAAGCACGGCATTACCCAAATATATCATCTGGCGGCGATTCTTTCCGCAAAAGGCGAAGCTGACCCCGTCGGCACTTGGGATATTAACATGAGCGGACTGTTCAATGTGCTGAATACGGCGAAAGAATATGGCGTGAAAAAAGTATTTTTTCCGAGTTCGATTGCCGTCTTTGGGCGCAATGCAGCCAAAGAAAACACGTCACAAAATGAGATTTGTTGTCCAGAAACTGTCTATGGAATCAGTAAAGTGGCGGGTGAAAATTGGTGCAATTATTATTTCCTAAAATACGGTTTAGATGTTCGCTCCCTGCGCTATCCCGGCATTATTGGGCATCAAACACTTCCGGGCGGCGGCACGACCGATTACGCAGTCGAAATTTATCACAAAGCGTTGAAAAATGAAATTTTTTCTTGTTTTTTGAACGCCAGCACTCGCTTACCGATGATTTATATGGACGACGCGATTCGGGCTACTTTGGAAATCATGGACGCTGACGCAGCAAAAATAAAAATCCGAACCAGCTACAATTTGGCGGGTATGAGTTTTGCGCCTAAAGATGTTTTTGAAGCTATCAAAACACATCAACCTGACTTTCAAATTAGCTATCAACCTGACTTTCGGCAAGCCATCGCCGACTCTTGGACGAGCAGCATTGACGACTCGGCGGCTCGAAACGATTGGGGTTGGGATGTAAAATTCGACCTAAAATCTATGACCGATGATATGCTCAAACACCTGAAAAATAAATAGTTAAGGGAGTTTTTAGCTTTTAGTAATTGGGTTTTAGTCGCACAACTAATTATTAACTGATGTTACGCAGAAACATTTTAATTGGCTCATTTGAGCTTAATTTTTGTAGCTATTAACTTGGTTTTTGTCACTTTTTTTCTTGATAAAAAAAGTAACCAAAAAAATCAAGTGCTCTGTATAAATTCTAAAGTTTTTGCTTAAAAATCTCGTCGGCGCACGAAAAATACTCGTCGGCTCCGCCAGACTTCAAACAGTTTTCGCTTCGCCAGACGATATTTTTGCAAAAACTTGAATTTCTACAAGGCA
>JAYUHK010000100.1:0-15659 GCA_043767025.1 Saprospiraceae bacterium
TTTAAGCAAAAACTTTAGAATTTATACAGAGCACTTGATTTTTTTGGTTACTTTTTTCATCAAGGAAAAAAGTGACAAAAACCAAGTAAATTACCACAATATTAAATTCAAAAGAGCTAATTTAAAATCCACGCGTAACATCAGATAATAATATTGCTGCACAAAAAAAATGTAGCGCAGTCCATCAAAATTTTCTGCGCCACACACTATGTTGTTTGTCTATAAAGAATGTGTCTAAAATTTGGGTACCTTATTTTTTCTTCATTCCTCATTTTCGGACGCAAGAAGGTTTTTGAAGTCACTTTTTTATTAAATTTAGCAAAAACCCAAAAAAGTCGTAATTTTGCAAAAAAATAATTCTTATGTTCTTACACTTAAATAGATGACATTGAATATTCGACATAATTTATTGATTTTCAATAGTTTATGATGACTCAAAATTAAAAACTAAAAACTTATAACTACTTATGTACAAATTTTATAGCTGCCTTGCGCTTATCTTATGTTTGGTCGCCTGCCAGAGCGAGCAGCAAAAACAGTCCCAAATGCGCGCCGAAATCAAAAAGTTGGAACGACAACTGACCACCAAAATGGACACTTCTACCTTCCAACTCGATAGCAAAATTGCCAAAGAACTCGTAGAGAAAAGCGAAGCCTACGCCGCCACTTTTCCGAAGGACAGCAGCTCTGCGGACGTGCTTTTTCGGGCTGCCGACATGGCGCGCGGCGCGCGCAACTTTGGCAAAGCTATCCAGCTTTGGGGCAACGTTCACGACAATTTTCCAAACTACGCCAGAACGCCCGATGCACTGTTTTTGCAGGCGTTTACATTCGAGAACGACTTGGGCGACAAAGAAACTGCGAAGCGATACTACGAAAAATTTCTTCAAATGTATCCCCAAAATCCTATTGCGGAGCAGGTAAAACAACTACTTTCGATGCTCGACAAGTCGCCCGAGGAGATGATAAAAGCCTTTCAAGCGATGAACGAAAAGCTCAACACCAAGTAGCGCGCGCGCTTTCTTTTTCTAAAAAAATTAACGTTTCAAAATCTAAAAATGATAGGACAACAGACTACGGCGACCGAGCGGACAGAAATTTCTTCGCTCGGCGAATTTGCTTTGATAGACCGGCTGACTCAAAAATTTGACCTCCAAAATCCGTCTTCGCTCAAAGGCATCGGCGACGATGCGGCGGTGATTGACTTCGGCGGCTCTTTGGCGGCTGTCGTTTCTACCGATTTGTTGGTGGAGGGGATTCATTTCGACCTGATGTATATGCCGCTCAAACACTTGGGCTACAAGGCGGTGGTCGTCAATCTGTCCGATATTTATGCCATGAACGCCCAGCCGAAACAAATTACGGTGTCGCTGGCGATTTCCAACCGCTTTTCGGTAGAGGCGTTGGAGGAGCTTTATGCGGGCATCGCCGAAGCGTGCAAACACTACGGCGTGGACTTGGTGGGCGGCGACACAACGTCTTCGCTCAAAGGGCTTTTTATCAGCATCACCGCCATTGGGCAAGCCAATCCGAAGAAAATTACTTACCGAAACGGTGCAAAAGTCGGTGACTTGCTCTGTGTGACGGGCGACTTAGGCGCGGCATATTTGGGTTTGCAGATTTTGGAGCGCGAGAAACAAATCTACCTTTCCAATCCCGAAGTAAAGCCAGATTTGGAGGAGCAGCAATACCTGATTGGGCGACAGCTCAAGCCAGAAGCGAGGCGCGATATGATAGAAATGTTTGCTAAAAATAACCTCGTGCCTACGGCAATGATTGACGTTTCGGACGGCTTGGCATCTGAAATTTTTCATCTTTGCAAGCAATCCAACGTAGGAGCAATCGTGGAAGAAAGCGGCGTTCCGATTCACCCCGACGCGCAACTGATGGCTCTAAAATTTCAACTCGACCCGATTACTTGCGCTTTGAGCGGCGGCGAGGATTACGAATTGCTATTCACGATTGACCCCAAAGACGTGGATAAAGTCAAGTATTTGCCCGATATTTATATTATGGGAGAAATGACGGACTCCAAAGACGGCATCAAACTTCACACCAAAGGCGGCAATATCCACAACCTGACGGCGCAAGGCTGGAAACATTTTTAGGAACGCGTTCTTAAGCTACCCAATTTATTTAAAAATTAGAGTATCATATCTTTTTTTCACTCCTTTGGTATGATTTCAGGATTAAAAATACTGCATTAGAAACTTTTTAGTCCAATCGCTGTTTCACATTTTTATCTGGAACGAACAAAAAATAAGATGCCCAATTTTATTGAAAAAATGGGCAATTTATTTCAGATGCGCTCCACTTACGCTGTAAAATAAAAATAAAAAGTGGCGATTTATTCTATCAAGGATTTGGAGAAACTCTCCGGCATCAAAGCCCATACGATTCGTATTTGGGAGCAACGCTATTGCCTGATTTCGCCCAAACGTACTGCTACGAATATTCGTTATTACGAAGACGAAGACCTCAAATTGCTGTTGAGCATCGCGCTGCTCAATCGGAACGGCGTGAAAATATCAAAAATCGTAGGCATGAAATCCGCCGATATTTTGAGTCAAGTAGCGGCACTTTCAGAACTCAGTTTTGACAACGGCGCAGAACTCGACGCGCTCACACTCTCGATGTTGGAGATGGACGAGTATAAATTCGACCGCATTATTAGCACCAATATCCAGCAACTTGGCTTTGAGCGAGCGATGTTGGACGTGATTTATCCGTTCCTCGAGAAGTTGAGTGTGCTGTGGCTGACGGGTTCTATCGTGCCAGTGCAAGAGCATTTTATCAGCAATTTGATTCGCCAGAAACTCGTCGTAGCGATTGACAAAGAGCCGATGTCGAATGTTCGCGGGGCGAAGAAATTTTTGATTTTTCTGCCCGAAGGCGAAACCCAAGAGCTGACGATGCTTTTTGTGCATTATTTGCTCAAGTCGCGCGGGCATCAGGTGTTGTATGTTGGGCAAAATATCCAATTAGATGACCTCAAAGACGCGGCTCGCATCTGTGCGCCCGATTTCGTTTTTACGATGATAACCGAAACTTTTTCGCGCCAGCCCGTCCAACAGTATGTGGATATGCTTTCTGCGGTGCTGCCCGATTCGTCTATTTTGTTGTCGGGTTATCAGGTTGTTTTTCAGAATGTCCTTTCTCGACAAAATATTACGGTGCTTCAAAGCCTCGAACACACTATCCAGTTTCTCAACGCTTTGAGTGGCGTGCGCAGCAGCCAACACTAAAAAAAAAAACTCCCCTTTCGCATCGTTTGCAGAAGGGGAGTTTTTTTTATTTTAGAACCAAAACTTAATCTTTCTTCTTTGCGGGAGTTTTTTTCGGCGACACCATGACGAGCATTCGCCGCCCTTCGAGCTTCGGCAGAGATTCGGGCAAGCCGAACTCCTCGAGTTCTTTCAAAAAGCGCAACAGCAACAGCTCGCCGCGGTCTTTGAACACGATGGCGCGCCCCTTGAACTGGACGTAGGCTTTGACTTTCGAGCCTTCTTTCAGAAACTCCAGAGCGTGGCGCACCTTGAACTCGAAATCGTGGTCGTCGGTGTTCGGACCGAAGCGTATTTCTTTCAACACTGTTTTTACGGCGTTGGCTTTGATTTCTTTTTCCTTTTTTTTCTTTTGGTACAAAAACTTCACATAATCCGTGATGCGGCACACGGGCGGCACAGCATTGGGTGATATTTCGACCAAATCCAAGTCTGCCGCATCGGCGATGGCTCGCAGCTTACGGGTCGAATAGACTCCAGACTCCAATTTTTCGCGGATTATTTCGCTAATTTCTTCCAAGTTATCGCCTACCAGACGTACTTCGGGAACTCTGATTTGTTCATTGACCCTGAATTGTTCTCTTTCAGCTTGTTTTGGGTCGAACCTTCCTTTTGCCAAACGTTTTTATTTTTTTGTGAATGAATAAATTTATCTTTTGTTCTGCAATGATACGATTTTATTTTGAATTGGTACAATATATTTTTTCAAAACTATTCTTCGCTGACCGTTTCGAGCTTTGCCAGAGTGATTAGAATGCCGTCGCCTGCTTCGTTGAGCGTGGCTTCGAGGGTGCTGCTTTCTGCTGGACTTTCTGCCAACATAAATTCGGCGAGCGGGTCTTCGAGGTATTTTTGTATTGCTCTGTTGAGCGGACGCGCGCCAAACTGCGGGTCGTATCCTTTTTCGGCGACAAATTTTTTCGCAGACTCGTTGAGTTTTATCGTAAAGTTGCCCATCGTAGTAAGGCGTTTGTAGAGGTCGCTCAACGCAATGTCTATGATGCGGAAGATTTCTTCTTGCCCAAGACTGTTGAAAATCACTACGTCGTCAATTCGGTTCAAAAACTCGGGTGAAAAAGTTTTTTTCAACGCGTTTTGTATCACCACTTTGGAGTTGTCTTGCTCGGCTTCGATGCGGGTTTGGGTCGCAAATCCCATACCTTGCCCAAAATCTTTGAGCTGTCGCACGCCGATATTGGAAGTCATGATGATGAGTGTATTTTTGAAATCCACTTTTCTACCCATGCCGTCGGTCAGTTGCCCGTCGTCCAATACTTGCAGCAAAATGTTGTAAATATCGGGGTGCGCCTTCTCGATTTCGTCTAATAGAATCACTGAAAACGGCTTGCGGCGTACTTTTTCGGTCAGTTGTCCGCCTTCTTCATAGCCAACGTAGCCGGGAGGCGCGCCGATAAGGCGGCTGACGGAAAATTTTTCCATATATTCACTCATATCTATCCGAATAAGTGCGTCTTCGGAGTCGAACACATAGCGCGCCAGAGCTTTGGCGAGTTCTGTTTTTCCTACACCCGTAGGACCCAAAAAGATGAACGAGCCGATTGGTTTTTTCGGGTCTTTGAGTCCTATTCGGTTGCGCTGAATAGCTTTTGTTACTTTTATTACGGCTTCGTCTTGTCCGATGATGACTTTTTTCATGTCGTCACTCATCGAAACCAGCTTATTATTTTCGCTTTGTCCTACTTTTTTGAGCGGTATGCCCGTCATCATGGACACGACTTCGGCGATATCTTCTTCGGTGACAGGGTAGCGTTTGGTTTTAGATTCCTCTTCCCACTCGATTTTTGAAAACTCCAACTGTCGCATTAGTTTCGACTCTTCGTCGCGAAGGTCTGCTGCGCGCTCGTATTGCTGATTTTTGACGGCTTGATTTTTTTCGTCCTTCATCTCTTCGATTCGTCGCTCGATGTCTTCGATGTGTTTGGGGACGTGGATATTTTTGAGGTGGACGCGCGCGCCGACTTCGTCTAATACGTCAATCGCTTTATCGGGCAAAAAACGGTCTGTAATATAGCGGTCGCTCAATCTCACGCACTCCTTTATCGCTTCAGGCGAATAGCTGACGTTGTGAAAATCCTCATATTTGGAGCGAATATTGTTCAAAATATGTACCGCTTCCTCTGGGGAAGGCGGCTCCACGATTACTTTTTGGAAACGACGGTCGAGCGCGCCGTCTTTCTCGATGTGCTGACGATACTCGTCGAGTGTGGAGGCTCCGATGCACTGCAATTCGCCGCGTGCAAGTGCGGGTTTGAAGATATTGGACGCGTCCAAAGAGCCGGTTGCGCCACCTGCGCCCACGATAGTATGGATTTCGTCAATAAACAAAATTACGTCGCGTGTTTTTTCGAGCTCGAGCATGATGCTTTTCATGCGCTCCTCGAACTGCCCGCGATATTTGGTACCAGCCACCAAAGCTGCCAAGTCCAGCATCACGACTCGCTTGTTGAAAAGCGTGCGGCTGACGCGGCGTTGGAGGATACGAAGAGCCAAACCCTCTACGATAGCGGTTTTTCCGACTCCCGGCTCACCGATGAGGATAGGATTGTTCTTTTTGCGGCGGCTCAATATCTGTGATACGCGCTCGATTTCGGTTTCGCGCCCGATGATAGGGTCGAGTTTGCCTTCTTCGGCAAGTCGGCTTACGTCGCGCCCGAAGTTATCCAACACAGGAGTTTTTGATTTGGTAGAGGTCTTGCCTGCGCCAGCACCGCCTCGATAGCCACGCTCGCTTTCGTCATCGAAAGAGTCGTTGTCGCCGACGGCAGATAGGATTTCGGGAGCGGTCATGTCCATTTCTTGGCGCACGAACTCCAGCTCTGCCTTGTACGAGTCGTAATCTACGTCGTACTCGTTGAGCAAGCGGGAAGCGGCATTTTCCTTATCTTTGAGAATAGACAGCAGCAAATGTTCGGTGTGGATTTCGTCACTTTTCAATATTTTGGCTTCCAAAAGCGTCACTTTGAGTGCTTTTTCGGCTTGCTTATTGAGCGGCAGTCTGTCCACGTTGAGGCTGCTTCCGACGGACTGTTGAGAGCGTCGGGGCGTAGTTTCTTCCACGCTTTGGCGAAGCTCGGCGGTATCTACGTCGAGTGATTGGAGGACTTTCATTGCGAGTTCATCTTTATCGCCGAAGATGCCTAAAAGCAGGTGTTCGGTGCCGATGTAATCGTGTCCCAATCGTTTTGCCTCCTCGCTACTACGGGAGATAACTTTTTTTACTTTCAGCGAAAATTTTTTACTGTTCATGTATGAAAATGTTTGTACAGTGTCTTAATGAATGTGAATACGAGAGATGAAATGCGATATTTTATTAGTTAAATTATCGCCAACCTATTGATTATCAGTTTTTTATAAAATTTTTTATAAAAAAAGAATGTATTTGAACTCTGAAAAAATATCTGACAAGGCAATATTATAGTTTTTTTATGAAGTTTGCAAATCGGAGCTTATTTTAGATGCACTTTTAAATAACGAATGTACTCAAATATTGTTACCAAACAACGCTGTGGCGTATTAAGTTTAAAAATTTTATGCAGTTGCAAATATTTTATCTCGTTGATTATCAGTCACTTACGAAAAAAATGCAGATATTTTAAATATTTTATTGAGTCAAAATACTATTTTTTATAAAAAAATGGTATTTTTGTGTTCTGTTGTTGATTTTTCAACAGACAATCAAACGACATTTAATCCATTAATTGCGCCTTATTCGATGAAATACGCCATAGATAAACAAGAAAAATATACCATTCTGACATTAGAAGAGGACAACCTTAATTCGTTGGTTGCGCCCGCCATCAAGTCGGAATTTATCATGCTACATACAGAAGGCGTGCCAAACCTAATTCTGAACCTTTCGGACGTAAAGTTTGTAGATTCGTCAGGTTTGAGTGCCATTTTGACAGCCAATAGAATTTGGAAAGGTGGCGGCGGCAGTTTTGTTCTCGCAGGAGTGAAGCACCCAAGTGTAAAACGCCTCATCGAAATATCGCGTTTGGATAGTATTCTCACGCTCGTCCCGACGGTCGAAGAGTCCATCGAATACGTTTTTATGGAAGAAATAGAGCGCGAGTTGGGTGCTGAAGCTTAAAAAGTTTAGCACTTTATTTTTCTTCATTCCCAATAATAAAAAAAAACAGTTATTTTGTCACAAAATAACTGTTTTTTTTTATTTTAAGATGATATTGTCTATCAGTCGGACTGCGCCGAGCCACGTAGCGACGCAAGCGACTACAGATGTGTGGTTTGCAAAATTTTGAATTGGTTGGAGGGTATTTCCGTCCACAATCTCAAAGTATTCGGGGCGAAAATCGGCGGCGGCTTGTAGGGTTTCAAACGCCTTTTTTTTGAGTTCCGAAGGTGTTTTGGTACTCATCGAGTGTCGTACTTCTTGTAAAGTTTTGTAGATTAGAGCAGCTCGCAGTCGGTGGTCGGGCGACAGGCGAATGTTGCGTGAGCTCATCGCCAGCCCGTCGGCTTCGCGGAGCGTAGGACACATAACTAACTGAATATCAGTGTGTTGCTGGTGCAACATATTGGCTACGATGCTGAATTGTTGGAAGTCTTTTTGTCCCATAAAAAGTTGGTCGGGCTGCACAATATCCAACAGACGCTGCACCACGCGCGCCATTCCGTCAAAGTGACCGGGACGAAACTCTCCTTCCATGACGGTCGCCAAAAGCCCAAAATCAGGCGTTGCTTTTAGCTCCAAACCTCTCGGATAGACTTCCTTTACGTTGGGCATAAACAACACATCGCAGCCATTTTTGGACAGCAGAAGTATGTCTTCGTCGGGCGTGCGAGGATATTTTTCCAAGTCTTTGGGGTCATTGAATTGGGTAGGATTTACAAAAATACTACAAACTGCTATGTCACATTTTTCTTTTGCCAGTCGAATAAGTGACACATGACCCGTGTGCAGCGCGCCCATCGTGGGGGCAAAGCCAATTTTTTTTCCTGCGTTTCGGAGCTGGTTGAAGTGTTTTTGGAGGTCAAGTACGGTAGTGAAAACGAGCAAAATAGGATAGTATAGATGGTTTTATAAAAAAGATGCGAAGGCTTGAGATTTATTGTTTTACCTTGAGAGCTTGCCCGAGTTTGATAATATCGTCGGTCATATTATTGAGTTTTTTCAGAGTGGCTACCGAAATTCCGTTGCGTTTTGCGATGCCAAACAGCGTATCTCCTGACTGCACTGTGTACAGATTTTTGTCATTTTCGGGTGGCGCAGAGTTAGAAGTCGGTATTTTTTCCGCTTGCGGCGGCGTATTTTTGTCTATTTCTGGACTGCTTTCGTTTGTTTCGGTGTCGTTAGTCGTTCCATCGTTTGTGTTGTCATTTGAAGACTCTAATACGGGAACATTTCGCTTCGGCTTGGGTTGGGGTGTATTTTCTTCGGATTTATTTTTAGCGGCGGGTTTCATAGCCGGATTTGCGTCTGGCTGGCTGGTGAGGACTTTTGGGCTTGCGCCCTGCGGCGTTACTTCAAAATCTAATTCTTTTCCCGAAAAAATTTTGTCCGAATTGTTTTCAAACGGTGCAGCGTTTGTGTTCTTTTTTTCTTGAGAATTTTGCGGCTTCTGTGTAGTCGAATTTTTAGGCTCGGTGCTTACGTCGGGCGGTGGCGTGGAGTTGGTCGGTTTAGCTTTTAGGTCGTCTTTTGGAGAAGTCGAAGTAGCGGCATTGCGCAGTTTTGTATTTTTGTCCTTATCTACATAACCACGCAGCGAAATTCTTTCTCCTACGGCTGGCTCCGAGCCTTCTTCCATTCGATTTTTGTCGTACAAGCGGTACAAACGAATGCCGTACATTTGCGAAATTGCGAACATTGTTTCGTTTTCTTTCACATAATGCACGTCCTGTCGCCCGTGAAAATACCGATTTTTTCGCTGCAAAAATACTTTCGTACCTCTTGTCAAAGGCGTTGAAATCGCAATTTTTTCGTCGTTCCTATCCACCAACTTTCCTACGCTAATATCTTGTTTTCGGGCAATATCTGCCAGCGTTTCGCCTTCGCTTGCCAACACAAATTTTACGTCGTTGCAATATTGCACCACATCAGTAGCGTTGTTGGACGGTGTATTGGCGGGCGGAATACTTCCCGAACTCGGCGGATAATTAGCGACTACGTCGGGCGCAGTATCGAAAAGATACAGCTCGTAGTCTTGGATTATTTTTATCAATATTTCGGGATAGTTGGGGTGTGTGGCGTAGCCTGCCTGCCGCAATCCATACGCCCACGCACGGTAATCGGTTG
Organism: Saprospiraceae bacterium; assembly: GCA_043767025.1. GTDB lineage: Bacteria > Bacteroidota > Bacteroidia > Chitinophagales > Saprospiraceae > JAYUHK01. The sequence goes on from JAYUHK010000100.1 coordinate 9,562, forward strand.
GGTCATACTCAAATAAAAAAGCATATCTGCGACCGCGCTTGGTGTCCCTCAAAAACTCCGAATGTGCGATAAAAGAAGCCTCGCCGTCCTTAAAGACTCGAAAGCAAGAGGGCTTTTTGGTGCCGTCGGCATTGTACTCATCGTCTTCGACGTAGTAGGTTTGACCGTCCCACTCTGGTCCGCATTTGATACCGAAATGGTTGTTTGTTTTTCGGGTCAGCGCGCTGGTGCCTGCGGCAGACTCGATGAGTCCTTGCGCGAGCTTGATGCTGGCGGGAATCCCCGCTCGGCGCATTTCACTCATTGCGATGAACTTGTACTGCTCGATGTACTGGATTTGGTCGCCGCGTTTTTGGGCGGATAGCAAAGCAGGAAGGCTCGAAAGCAAGATGAGGGCTAAAATATTTTTCAGATTCGTCATGGCATTTCAGATTGTGTTGGGGATTGGCGGACTGTAAAAATGTCAGGTTGATGGTGCAAAAATATTAATATATATTTGAAAAAATGATATTTAGGGAAAAGAAAGTGAAAATCAATAATTTTTTTGGAAAAAACATCAAAAATGTGACATTTTAGAGCTATTTATTTTTTTATTCAAGAAAAAATCATAATTTTGTGGTACGAAATGAAAAAAGAACAAATCACTCATGTTCTGCTTTATTTTTAACCCTAATTTTATACAAAATTTCAACAATGAAAAATAACTTAACCTCAAACAATATTATTGGCGGCTTTCTTGCAATTTGCATACCGATAGCTTGCTTTTTTTACTGGCAGAACGGTGCCAACGAGCGCATCTTCGACCGCCATTTCCAGCACATCGGCAACGAATCCTTTTTGGATTTTAGAAATGCTGAAAATCCAGCCGCCGCAACCGACCGCGACCTCCAAGCAGCTCTGAAAGACTACGAAGACCAGCATTTTCAAACAAGTCTGTCTTATTTTGCTAAATATTTGCAAAAAACGCCCGACGATATTCACGCTATTTTCCTTGCAGGAATGGCTGCGTTAGAAACAGACGACTCCGAAAAGGCGATTGACTACCTGACCGTAGCGCGCGTCAATGGCGGAGCCGAATACTACGACCGTGCCACATGGAATCTCGCTTTGGCTTATCTGCGGGCGAAAGACACCGAGCTGGCGCGCATCTTGCTCGAAGAACTCGTACAGGACAAAAAATCTCCATTGGTGCCGCAAGCTCGCGAAATTCTTACCAAAATATAGGCTTCTTGCTTCGATTTGATGGGAGGCTGGTTCAAACTTGATTATTTTATCTTAAAAATAATTCAAAAGATAGCGAATGTTTCCCTGTTTAGGAAGTATTCGCTATCTTTTGTAATGTGGAAATGCGTCATTGAGAGTATTAGAAAAACGAAAAAATTCTCGAATTCAAAATACATACTTAATCTAATTATAGACCAGCCGACCTATCTAAAATATTTCGAGTTAGACAACACTTCCTACTACAACGGAAGATAGTACAGAACGCAAGTGTTTTCGGTACGGAAAATCTGCCGCGCTACTTGGCGCATCTCTTCGGTCGTGATGCTGGTGTATATTTGTGCTTCTGTGTTGATGAGTGAAGCGTCGCCCAACAGCTCAAAAAATGCCAAGTTCGTAGCTTTGTTCAGCACGCCCGACTCCGAAAAAACAAGCGTACTTTCCATTTGATTTTGTAGCTTTTCCATTTCTATCGGCTCTATCAGGTTCTCTTTTAGGTCGTCCAAAATCTTCCAAACGGCAGCTTCGGCAGTTTCTAAACTAATTCCTTCCGACGGTCGCCCTTCTATGATGAACAAACCTGCGTCAATATTGCCAGTCACATAAGCGTCTATTTGGCTAAAAAGTCGCTGTTCTTTCAGCAACTGCTGGTAGAGCCGCGAAGAACGCCCATTGGCGAGCGCGTCCGAAATCAAATCGGTGACATAAAAATCTCGCTCCATGCGTGGCGGCATCTTGAACGCAATGTAAAGGCAAGGGGCTGGCACATTGGCTTGCTGCACGCGGCGGCGTTTCATCTCCGTCTGCGGTGGCTCTACCGGAAGCTGGCGCGGCGGCACTTCTCGAGCGGGAATTTCGCCAAACCACTTTTCAGCCAACGCCTTTACTTCCCCCAACTTCACTTTGCCCGCCACGACGATGATGGCGTTGTTGGGTCCGTAATGTTTATAAAAAAAATCTTCTACGTCCTCCAAAGTAGCTTCTTTGATGTGGCGCGGCTCCAGACCGATGGTGGGCCAACGATACGGGTGCTTCGTGTATGCCATATCGTTGATGTGGTGCCAAAGGTCGCCGTAGGGTTCGTTGAGGCAAGTTTCTTTGAACTCTTCTACGACGACTTTTTTCTGCACGTTGAGCGACCGCTTGCTGAACCGAAGGCTCAACATTCGGTCGGATTCGAGCCAAAAGACGGTTTCCAAATTTTCGGCGGGGATAGTGTCGTAAAAGTTAGTGATGTCGTTGTTGGTGAAAGCGTTGCCGTCGCCGCCAGCGTGTTGGAGCGGGTCGTCAAATTCGGGAATATTTTTGGACCCCCCAAACATCAGATGCTCAAAAAGATGGGCAAAACCTGTCCTGTCTGGCGATTCGTCGCGCGAGCCGACATTGTAAAGAATATTTACCGCCGCCATCGGAGTACTCTCGTCTTCATGGACAAGGAAGCGCAAGCCGTTGGTAAGTTCAAATTTTTCGTATGTTATCAAGAAAATATATATTTTTAATTTTTATATGAATCTAAAGAAGGAATGAAGAGAAAATAAGTAGTTTATTTTAGACGCATTCCTAAACGAGCAATTTATTTCAAATGCGCCTCTAATTTTTCTTTCAGATAAACTGCCGTAATCGAATTTTTGCAATCAATCATTTCTTCGGGCGTGCCTTCAAAAACCAAGTGTCCGCCGTCTTTGCCGCCTTCGGGTCCCAAATCAATCAGCCAATCGGCGGACTTGATGACCTCCATGTTGTGTTCTACGACCACCACAGTATGCCCTTTTTCGACCAACGCGTTGAGTGCGATGAGCAGCTTGCGAATGTCGTGAAAGTGAAGACCTGTCGTTGGTTCGTCAAAGATAAAAAATATCTTTTCGGTGCTGCGCTCTTGGTTGAGAAAAGATGCTAATTTCACTCGTTGCGCTTCGCCGCCCGAGAGCGTGCTGCTTGATTGACCGATTTTGACATAGCCCAACCCAACGTCGCTCAAAGGTTTTATTTTTTGGATAATTTCTTTTTGCGCCGCAAAAAACTCCAACGCTTCGTCAATGGAAAGGTCGAGGACTTCGGAAATATTTTTGTCGCGGTATTTTACGTCCAATACTTCCTGTTTGAAACGTTTGCCTTTGCAGTCTTCACATTCGAGGCGCACGTCCGCCAAAAACTGCATTTCGATTACCTGTTCGCCTTCGCCTTTGCAGGCTTCGCAGCGTCCGCCTTCCACATTGAACGAAAAATGTTTGGGCTTGAACCCTCTTATTTTCGCCAACTGCTGATTGGTAAATAAATCCCGCATCGCATCGTAAGCCTTGACGTAAGTAATCGGATTGGAGCGCGACGACTTTCCAATCGGGCTTTGGTTGATCATTTCTATGAGCGTAATTTTTTCTATCGCGCCGTCCACCGCTTCGTGCGAGCCGGGCGCAACCGAAGGCGATTCGCCTTTCAGCATCTGGAGCGCGGGATAAAGAATTTGCTTCACCAAAGTCGTTTTTCCCGACCCTGACACGCCCGTCACCACAGTCAAAGCTTGGAGCGGAAAGTTCGCAGTTACATTTTTTAGATTGTGTTGCCGCGCATTGCGCACGGTAATAAAATCTTTTGGCACTCGGCGTTTGGCTGGCAACTCAATCAACATTCGGTGGCTCATGTAGGCTGCCGTCAAGCTATTTTTTGCTTCGGTATAAATCTTTTCATATTTTCCTGCGAACACTACTTCGCCGCCGTTGATGCCCGCGTCGGGACCAATATCCACCAAGTAATCCGCATTTTTGATGACTTCTTCCTCGTGTTCGACGACCACGACCGTGTTGCCCAAGTCGCGCAGAGATTTCAGGACAGTTATCAAACGCCCCGTGTCGCGCGGGTGCAAGCCTACGCTTGGCTCGTCGAGAATATACATCGAGCTGGTCAGATTGCTGCCCAGTGTCCGAGTGAGATTGATGCGTTGGGTTTCGCCGCCGCTCAAAGTCGAGGAGATGCGACTCAAATTGAGGTAGCTCAAACCCAACTGGTTCATAAATCGGAGGCGATTTTTTATTTCGAGCAACATTCGCTTCGCAATAAAAGCGTCGGCTTCGTTGAGTTGCATAGTGTCAAAGAAAACCAGCAGCTCGTCCAACGGAATTTCGAGCAGCTCGGCGAGGTGCCGGTCGGCAATTTTTACATAACTGGCTTCTTTGCGCAGCCGTCCGCCGTCGCAATCCGGGCAGTTGGTTTTTCCGCGATAGCGAGCCAGCAAAATTCTGTTTTGAATTTTGTATGTTTTCGATTCTAAATCATCAAAAAAAGACTGTATTCCGTCGAAATATTTGTTTCCTGACCAAAGCAATTTTTTCTCCGACTTCGTCAAATCTTGATAAGAGCGGTGGAGCGGAAAATTAAAATGGTGCGCGTTGCGCAACAAAGGTTCGAGCCATTGCGACGAAATCTCGCCCCGCCAGCAGGCTATTGCGCCCTCAAACACCGACTTGGAGGAGTCGGGAATCACTTTGTCGGCATCTACCCCAATCGTTTTTCCGTAGCCTTCGCATTTCGGACACGCGCCGACGGGATTGTTGTAGTTGAACAACTGCGGCGACGGCTCCATGAATACCATACCGTCCGCCTCAAAACGGTTGTTGAACATTTTTACGTCCATTTCTGCTGGCGGAAGGACGATACACTCGCCTTCGCTTTCGTAAAAAGCGGTCTGCACGGAGTCTGCGATGCGCTTTACGTTCTCCACATCGTCGCTTTTTATCACAAAACGGTCAATCAGCACCCACAAGTTTTCGCTCCGAAAGGTGTAGGCAAGACGGTCTTTGTCAAGCGTTGGGTCGGCAAGTACGTCCTCAATGGCAGCGATGACTCCGTTGCGCTGGACGCGCGTGTAGCCTTTTTGGAGCAGCAGGTTCAGCTCTTGCGCCAGCGTGCGCTCCTTGTATTTTTCGGGCAACGGAATAAATAACTGAATCCGAGTTCCTTCGGGCTGGCTTTGGATAAAATCTACTACGTCAGAAACTTCGTGTTTTTTGACCAAATTGCCCGAGATAGGGGAGTAAGTTTTTCCGATGCGGGCGTAAAGCAGCCGCAGATAATCGTAGCTTTCGGTCATCGAGCCGACGGTGGAGCGAGCGTTGCCGGTGCTGACTTTTTGCTCGATGGCGATAGCGGGGCATACACCTTTTATGTAATCTACTTCGGGCTTTTTCATGCGCATCAAAAACTGGCGCGCGTAGGACGACAAGCTCTCTACGTAGCGGCGTTGCCCTTCGGCATAGAGCGTATCCATCGTGATGGACGACTTTCCGGAACCCGACACGCCCGTCACGACCACGAGCTGGTTGCGTGGGATGGACAAATCTACGTTTTTGAGGTTGTTGGAGCGCGCGCCTTTGATAAAAATCTCGTTAGCGTGCCGCTCGACTTCGGGTATCAACGGAGCGGCGACGACAGGTGCCGCAATTTTTTCTTTTTTTATTTTAGCCATAAAAGTAGTGTTCAAGTTGGATTTTTTCGTTCCAATGTCTTTCCAAACATCGGATAGGTGTTTTTGGTTGGAATTTTTGTCTTATTTGCTCACTGCAAGGTTCGGGAAAGAATAAAATACATTAATTTATTTTTTAATAACTGATGTTACGCAGAAACATTTTGACTGGCTCATTTAATCTTGATTTTTTGTAGCTATTGACTTGGTTTTTGTTACTTTTTTTATCCCTAACCCGACCTTCCCCATAGGGGAAGGAGAAGAAAGTAACCAAAAAAATCAAGTGCTCTGTATAAATTCTAAAGTTTTTGCTTAAAAATCTCGTCGGCGCGCGAAAAATACTCGTCGGCTGCGCCAGACTTCAAACAGTTTTCGCTTCGCCAGACGATATTTTTGCAAAAACTTGAATTTCTACAAGGCA
>JAYUHK010000101.1:0-17078 GCA_043767025.1 Saprospiraceae bacterium
CTTACACTTAAATAGATGACATTTAATATTCGACATAATTCGTTGATTTTCAATAGTTTATGATGACTCAAAATTAAAAACTAAAAACTTATAACTTATAACTGCTTATAAAAATTGTGGACAACTATTTGTAAGAATATGACACTAAAAAGCGCGCAAAAATTGGTAGATGAATGGATTACGACCGTCGGAATCCGCTACTACAACGAACTTACCAACACCGTTATCCTCGCCGAAGAAGTAGGCGAAGTGGCAAGCCTCATGGCTCGCCTTTACGGTGAGCAATCTTTCAAAACCCCCGAAGAAGCGGCAACCGCCAAAACGGATTTGCCAGACGAAATGGCAGATGTATTGTTTGTTTTGATTTGCCTTGCCAACCAAACGGGAGTGGATTTGGAAGATGCACTGCGCCGAAATTTGGAGAAAAAGACCAAGCGCGACACACTTCGCCACGCAAACAATGAAAAACTAAAGTAAAACCAATGAGAAAATATCTTTTTTTATGGATAACTTTTTGTAGCCTTTTGGGCTGCGAAGAAGCAACTTATACGCCCAAGCCGCGCGGATTTCCGAGAGTGGATTTTCCGACCAAATCTTATCAACAGTTTGATGAGAACTACTGCCACTTTGTTTTTGACTATCCAAAATACGCCATCGTGCAGCAAGATTCTTCTTTTTTTGACGAAAGACCTGCTGACCCATGTTGGTTTGATATTTATTTTCCAGACTTTGACGGGCGAGTACATTGCAGTTATTATCCGATTCGTTCTCGAAAGGATTTTGACAAACACACCGACGACGCTTTCAAACTGGCAGGAAAACACAATTTAAAAGCTAATTTTATTGACGAAATGCGGATACAAAAGCCTAACCACGTCAGCGGATTTGTGTTTGATATTGACGGACCGGCTGCGTCGCCATTTCAGTTTTATCTTACCGACAGCACGCGGCATTTTTTGAGGGGCGCAGTTTATTTCAACACACAATCACGCCCTGACTCGATGGCACCTGTGTTGGATTTTATCAAAAAAGATGTCATACAAATGGTCAATACCTTTGAGTGGAGAAAATGATAAATAGTTTTTGGTTTTTAGTGATTGGTTTTTAGTCGCGCAAGTAATTGGTAATGAGTTAATTAGAGTAAGTTCTCACACTTAAATAGATGACATTTAATATTTAACATAATTCGTTGATTTTCAATAGTTTATGACGACTCAAAAATAAAAACTAAAAACTTACTTACTTATTTTAATAATTCTTTAAAAATATATGCTGCTTATTGTTGGCGCAAAAAAAACGGCGAATTGTGCTTTTGCACAATCGCCGTTTTTTCTTGTGGAACAAATAAAAGATGAGATACCCCAAATTTTAGAGACGTTCTTTATATAAAAATTACCTGTTGAAAGTCAGATGAAATACTATCCTAATCGAGTTCGTTTTGGATAGCGGCGTACGCCATTGAGCGTTCCCACGCGCTGCTCAAACCGTCGTAGCGGCGATTGACCATTTCTTTCAGCTCCTTGCGGGCGAAGAAAATTCGGCTTTTCACAGTTCCGAGTGGCAACACGAGTTCGTCCGCTATTTCCTGATACTTATAGCCTTCGTAGTGCATCACGAATGGGATTTTGATACTGTTGTCCAAAGAATCGACCATTCCCGTCAGCTCTTGCATCATGATATTTGACTCCGCTTCGTTGCTGATGGACGCACTTCCCGAGTTGAGGTAGTACATATTGTCGGTAGAGTCCATGATGGTATTGGACTTTACTTTTTTGCGGTAGTTATTGATAAAAATATTCTTCATAATCGTGAATAGCCACGCTTTGAAGTTGGTACCCGGTCTGAATTTGTCGCGGTTGGTCAAGGCTCTAAAAGCTGTTTCTTGGTATAAATCTTTTGCATCTTCCGAGTTTTTCGTCAGATTGTAAGCAAAAGCATTTAACATAGCTGTTAGTTGGTCGAAGCGATTGCAGAATTCGATAGAAGTCATACTTAGTAGCTGTTTTGTGAAATAATATACCGATTACTTTTGTTGAAGCAAAGGTATAGTTTTATTAAACAAAATACAAACTATTTTTTCAAAAAACAGTGAAATATTTTTATTTTCTAATATTTTAATAAAAAATAATTATGTAAATAACTGATAAACAAGTATTTATGTATTTTTTCTAAAATTTAATTTTATTCAACAACTTTCAATAATTACTGAAAATATCGAAAAAAATTATTTTTGTGCTTTCGATAGCAGCACGAGCGCAATTCCAAAAAATAAGATATTTGGAATCCAAACGCCGAAAATGGGCGAGAAATTTTGGTTGAGGGCGAAAGTGGTAGAAAATTTACTCAAAAAAACAAAAATCGCGCCCAATCCGATGCCGATGGCAAGATGAAAACCCATGCCGCCGCGCACTTTGCGAGCAGCGACGGCGACTCCGATGAGCGTCAATATCAGCACCGAAAAAGGGTCGGCGGTGCGGCGAAATATTTCTATTTCGTAGTTTTTGGTGGCTTCGAGTCCTCTGTCTTTTTCTTGGCTAATGAATCTATTCAGCTCCGGGCTGGTCATCATTTCCTTTTGATTGTTGTAGCGTACAAAGTCGTCGGGGCGCAGGCGCAGGGTAGTGTCCAAGTCTTTTCCGTAGGCGATGAGCAGCGACTCGTCCAATCCGTTGAAGGTCCGAATCTGATAGTCCGTGAGTCGCCAACGGTTGGGTTCGCCGAGCCACTTGGCGGAGTTGGCTTCTACGATGCTCACGAGTTCGGAGTTTTTAAATTGTTCTATGCGGAGGTCTGTGGCTACGGTGTCGTATTTCCGAAAATATTTTACATAGGCTTTTGTGTCGGTACCGATGAACAGATGCACGTTGTCTGTCCGTCCTCGGTCGCTTGTTTTGTCAATATATTTGTGTTCAAAATTGAGCCGTATTTTGTTTCCGTTGGGCAGAATAAAGTGGTTGGAAACGAGTAAAAGAAGCGTAATCAAGCTGGCGGCTAAAATAAATGGTCGCAACATTCGCCGAAAACTTACTCCTGCTCCGAGTATGGAGATGATTTCTGCATTGTATGCCATTCGGGAGGTAAAAAAAATAACTGCTATGAGCGAAAAGAGGGGCCAAAGAAGGCTGTTTATCCAAGGCAAAAAAGTCAGGTAATAGTCAAAGATAATTTGTTTTTTGGTACACGGTTCCGTGATGAAGCGTTCTACTTTTTCGCTAAAATCGATCGTAGTAGCTACCAAAGAGAATATCAGTGCGGTAAAAAAGAACGTAGAAAGGTATTTTTTTATAATATATTTGTCAATGATTGTCAGCATTTTACCTTTTTGGACGGTGCGAAAGAGTTAGCAATGTATCTAAAATAAAAATTGGAGCGGCTTAGGAACGCGTCCGAAATAAGTTACTGTATTCTGACTTGCCTTTTGAGCCAAAACTGCGTTAGATTTTCGTTACGATGCACGGCATCGCGCCTCAAATCTGCCTTGTTTTGACCAAAAATTCTGCGTCACAATATTCAGTACTTTATTTTCTCTTCATTCCTTATTTATTTTTCATTTCCAAATAATAATTTTCTTTTTCGGTCATTTTGGCTTGGTCGGCTTCGGTTTTGTCTTTGTAGCCCAAAAGATGAAGAATGCCGTGCATCATCACGCGCTGGAGTTCGTGTTGGAAGGCTACGCCGTAGGTAGCGGCGTTTTCGCGGACGCGGTCGATGCTGATAAAAATATCGCCCTCGACGGCTTTTTTGGAATATGGAAAGGTAATAATGTCGGTCAGCGTGTCGTGCTGCAAGTAATCTACGTTCATTTGGTGTAGATATTCGTCCGAGCAAAAGATGTATGAAACTTCGGTCAGCGAAGATTTTTCTTCGGCGACGGTGCGTTCAATCCATGCTTTGATAGCGGTTTGCTCTGCGAGTTGAAAGTCAATTTCCTCCGAAAAAAAATTAATTTCAGCGTTTAGATTTTCTTTTTCGGAAGTGGTTGGTTCCGAATGGTTCATATTCGGAATTGCATTTCGACGGTGCTGCCGTTGTTGCGAAAGCTGATGTTGTCGGAGAGTTCTCGCATGAGGAATACGCCGCGTCCGCCGCATTTGCAGAGATTTTCGCTGCAAGTCGGGTCTGGAAGATTGTTGTAGTCGAAGCCTTTTCCTTCGTCACTGACTCGGAAGGCGATTTTTCCTCTACGTTCCAGCAGCTCTACGCGGACGCTTTTGCTTTCGTCGCGTCCGTTGCCATGAATAATGGCGTTGTTCACGGCTTCCGTGAGGCTGACGAGGATGTTTCCGTAGGTATCGGGAGCGATTCGCAGTTTGTTTGCTAATTGCTCGACCATTGTTTCCACGCGTGCCACACTTTGGGGCTGTGATGGAAATGCTAACATAGTAATGTGTTCCGTCATAAGCTAAGTGTCTGGAAAGTTCAACGTTTCCAGCAGAAGATTTGTCGGGTGATAAAATATTTTGTCTGTCTGTTTGTTTGGCTACCTTTAGAAATGCGTCTAAAATAAATTAGTCATTTCCTCTTCATTTCTTACGCAAGGCGGCTTTACTTCGGATAAATTATGTTCGGGACGGATACGTGAACGCGCCTAAAATAAACTACTTGTTTTTTCTGCTCAATTACAACCAATCACTGCGTTATTTTTTCGTTTCAACGCCTTGCGTCGCGCCTCAAAAATGCCTTGTTATTGATTGAATTAATTGGAAAAAATTGAGTACTTTATTTTTTCTTCATTCCTTATGTTCACTGCGAGCCGAGCGAGCGGGTAAAAACACTTACCACACATCAGATGCGTTTGGATACAATCGCTTGGTTCGAAGTACAAATCTGCACTATTTTTTTGAACAATGCAAATTTTGATGCTCTTTCTCCTTATTTTTTTAACGTTTTGTAGTATTCTTCTACTAAATTTTTGTAAAAAGGTTTCAAAGACGGCGAAACAGTTTTGTAAGTTTCGATTTCGGCTTCTCTTTTTTTGAGATATTCTTCGAGCGACGGCGGCATTTTCCGTTCTACTTCGTGGGCGACGGCGGCTTTGCGTTTGTTGTCGTACTCGCGCTCGCGCTCGGCGCGCTCGGCTTCGAGTAGGCGGGTCAAGATGTCTTCCTGACGTTTCATAGTTTCGTTGCTGAGTCGTTTATTGACGAGTTCGGTTTCTACTTTGTCCATCATGTCTTGGAGTTCTTGCAAACTTTTGTCGCCCTGTCCTTTTTCTTGTTTGTCTTGTTGGATTTCGCGGAGTGCGCGGCGGAGCGCGGATTGTTTGGCAGCCATTTTTGCAAATTCTTGGCTGCTGCCGTCTTTTCCGCCGTCTTTGCCACCTTCTTTGCCGTCCTTTCCGTCTTTACCACTTTTGCCGCCTTTCATTCCCTGCCCCATTTTTTTCATGTCCTCGTTGAGTTCTTTTTGTCCTTGCGTAATTTTGTCCATCGGCACTTTGCCTTTACCGCCTTTTCCATTTGGATTTTTTCCGCCGGGTTTTTTACAAGAGCCGCTTCCGGGCTTGCTGGAGGAGGCTTGTTGTTGCATTTGGTCCATGCTTTCGCTGAGCATGAGCGCGAGGTCATTCACGTTTTTCATGGTGCGCTGCTGTTGGTCGGCGGCTTCTGATTTTTGACGTTCTTCGAGATGTTTGAGTCCGCCCTCCATGTTGCCCGTGATTTCGGATATTTTTTCGGTCACGAATGATTCTATCTGCACCACTCGCTTACTGAGGGCTTGGAGGCTGTCTTTTATCAGTCCAAAATCGTCTTTGAGCTTGTATTGGCGTTGGATAAGCTCCACATAGCGTGGCGTGTTGATGGGCGTGGCGTTGAAGTCGCCCATCACTTTTTCTTGGTCAAAAGAAAGCCCAACCAAATTTTCGAGGAGTTGGCGCATGGCTTTGAGGTCTTCTTCGGCTTGCTCTTGCTCCTCCGATTCCTTTTTTTGCTGCATTGAGTTCGCCATATCCTTCATATTTTCGGCAGCTTTTTTCTGTTTTTTCGCAGCTTTTTTATTTTCCTTCTGCTTCATGTCCTGCTGGCTTTCCTTCATATTTTGCTCCGCCTCTTTTTCCTTTTCTTTGTCCAACCCTAAATCTTTTTTATTTTCGAGGTCTTGATTTTTTTTCTCCAAATCTTTGAGGTCTTTTTTCAAGTCCTCAAATTTTTTGTTCAGTTCTTCTTGTTTTTTCTCTAATTGCTCTTGCGGTTTTTCGCTTTTATCGGTGTCTTTGCTGAGTTCTTCTTGTTGCTTCGCCATTTCTTGGAGTTTCTCGATGGTTTCTTGTTGCTTCTGCTCCATTTCGAGCTGTTTGAACAGTTCCAACATTCGGTCCATTTCCATGTGCATCTCGTCGTTGTTGAGTTTCATGTTCTCCATTTTTTCGAGAGCTTGGTCTTTTTCGAGTTTTTGGAGCATTTCTTGAATTTGCATCATGAGTTTTTTGGTTTCGTCATTTTGCAATTCATTGAACAACTTTTCGAGTTTTTCTTGTTTTTCGAGCAATTTTTCGTCAGGCTTCGAAAACTCCTGTTGGTTTTTCAAGTTCTCTTGAAAATTTTTCTTTGCGTCTTCTATTTGTTTGTCCAACTCTTTTTGGCGCGCCAATAGTTTTTCGAGTTCCTTCCGTGTCTGCCAGTCCATTTCTTTTTGTTGGAGCAGTTTTTCGCGCAGACGCTTGAGTTCTTCCTGCACTTTTTTGGATTCTTTGAGTGCGGTTTCCAAGTCTTTTTTGATTTCGTCGTTGTTTTGTTGCTCTATTTTCTGAAATTCTTCTGCCGACGGCAAACGATAATTCATCAGCGTGGTGCGCGAAGATTTGCTGCCATTCACGCCGTCGTTGTCGAACACTTCAAAGTAATAAGTGACTTCTTCGCCGGGCTTCAGGTTGAGGTCGCGCACGTCGAAGGTGTGTTTGTACTGGATTTGTTTGCCTGCTGGCTTTTGTAGCGGCACTGAAACGGATTGTCCTTCTTTTCCGCCTGCGTCTTTCACGCGATAGTTGAAAGAAAGGCTGCGCAAACCGTAGTCGTCGGCAGCGTCGCCTGCGAAGAAAAATACTTTGCCTGCCGCCGCGCTCGTGCTATCCGTGAATTTTTCGACATTGATAGTTGGGTGCAAGTCGGGGACGACCGAGAGGCTGTACGCTACGGAGTCGGCGTGCGGTAGATTTTTGTTGGAAATAAAAACTCTGTATCGCTCGTTGGTGGCTGCTTTTCGCTCGAAAGAGAACAAATCGTCACCAAATTTTTTGGCACCTTGCGCCGCGCCATTTTCAAATTGTAGCGTCACTTGGTCGGTATTTTTTGCATTGAACGCCCACGTTATTTCGGTGCCTTGCGGCAACACAAGGTCGCCAATATTTTCTAATTCTTCGTCTTTTCGCTCTGTGTAGTCCGGATAATTCAACTTCACAGCAAAGCCTTCGATGTTTGGTTTTTTCAATACGTCCAATCGAAACGGCTCGGAGCCGAAGCCGCCAGCCGCCAATTTGAAGTCGGTTTCTTTCTGTACGTTGTTGAATTGGTAAGAAAAAACGTCTGCCGATTCTTTTGTCAGGCGGTATTGCACTTTATCCACATCAATAAACATTTCGTTGGGCAGCACGTCGCCTTCGGCTCGCACTTGGAGCTTAAAATCCCCAAACTGTACCACTCGAAGGCTGTCTTTATTGACCACAAAACGGAACGGCGCGGCGCGCTCAAACTCCTTGTTGTTCTGTATCAATCGCTTGGAGCCTTCTCTGATGATGTTGGGTGCCCACCAGACCAAAAAAAGCAGCAACGCCAACGGCGGCAGGGCGTAGCGGAGGTATTTTTTATTTTGAGAAAAATCAATGGCAGTTTTGAAAGGCACGGGCGAAAGTTCGGTAGTCTTTTGCTGGATACTGGCGTTGATGAGTTCGGCTTGCGCGCTGCTGTACGACTGCTTTTTGAGTTGGAGAATATTGAGCAACTTATCTTTTACGTTTCCGAAGTGGCTGCCGATGATTTGGGCTGCTTGCTCGTGGCTGATGACCGAGCCGAGCCGAAAGTAATGCAGCAACGGCAACGCCACCCAAGCCGTAAGTGCGGTAGCACTCACGCCGAGAAACGAAAAAAACAGGAGTTTGCGGACGCTGGTGCTGAAATAAAAATTGTATTCCAAGACGTTGAAAGCAACAAAAAGGGCTAAAATGAGCGCGACGCTGTACAATCCGCCGCGAATCAGTTGATTGACGTAATATTTGCGAATGAACTGGTCGAGTTTTTCTACGAGCAGTTGGTAATTATCTTTTATCATGTCGGACGGTAATTTTTTATGTTTTCTAACAAGAGCGAGAACAAAGTTAAGCAAAAAACCTTTTAAAGCGGCTTTTTGTTGAGATTCAATGGCGTTTTTTGATTAAAATTTGGCTGCGGCTGTCTAAAATGCGTTGAATAAGGAATGAAGAAAAAATAAGTAGTTTATTTTAGACGCGTTCTTAAGTCGTCCAAGTAATGTTTTAGGTTGTATTTTTTTATTGTGTCTGTGGCGCGCTCAAGGCAAATGAATTTTGCTTTGTCGTAAAAAAAATATGATGGCAACATACACTGCTTGAATATTATTTTGGCGACGGATCCGCAACGTTTACCTATCTCGGTATTTTGTTCATTTGCGCAGTTTCTGGCTATTTTTATATTTTGAGCCTACTTCATAACGACTGTTCTTTGCTTTTGTTTCGTACTTTTCTACTTCAATATTCCGACACCATATTTACGGTGGGGTAGTGTCTTGCTTTTCGTGCCAAGAAATCTTTTGGATACGGCTTGACCTATTACCATTTTTTCTTACTTTTGTCCTGCGACAATGAGGGCAAAGTATCTTTACATTTATTTGCGCGTAAGTCAAAGGTACGTCCTCGTTGTCGCTTTTTTCCTATCATACATTTCGCGCCACAGCCAGAAATTTTAAGATGCAGTATAAATTTATAGACTTATTCGCAGGAATTGGCGGCTTCAGAAAAGGTTTTGAAGATGCAGGTTTCAAATGCGTATTCACATCTGAAATAAACCCACAATGCCAACAAGTTTATGAAACAAACTTTGGCGAAAAACCTTTTGGCGATATTACTAAAATTGAACCAATAGACATTCCAAAATTTGACATTTTATTGGGTGGTTTTCCTTGCCAACCATTTAGTATTTCAGGCAAAAAAATGGGTTTTGAAGATACACGGGGAACTTTATTTTTTGACATCTGCCAAATTATTGACACAAAACAACCGAGTGTTGTAGTGTTAGAAAATGTAAAACACTTAATTCATCACGACAAAGGCAGAACTTTTATAATAATCTTGAATGCCTTAACGGATTTGGGATATAACGTAACGCATAAAATATTAAATGCAAAAGATTTCGGACTTCCACAAAATAGAGAACGAATTTTTATCATTGCAACGAAAAAACATTATTTTGACTTTTCAAAGCTCAAACGAAAAAAGAAAGTTATTTTAAGAGATTTTTTAGATACAGAAGGGAATTTTGAATTTATAGATAAATCGGAATATACTTTAATTGAAACTCCCAAAAAACAAGAAAGTGGGTTGCTATTTGTTGGTTATAGAAATAAAAATATTTGGAAAAAAGGGGTTAGAGAAAATACAGAACATCTTTCAAGAGTCCATAGACAACCTAATAGGATTTATTCAATAGAAGGAACTCACCCAACAATTCCATCGCAGGAGACGGCAGGAAGATTTTTTATTTACATTCCAGAGTTAGACGCAGTCAGAAAACTTACCATCAATGAATGTTATAAAATAATGGGCTTTCAGCCCAACTTTATAAAACATTCAAATATTGGAGAACAATATAAACAAATTGGTAACTCTGTTGCAATTCCAGTAATTAGAGCCATTGCAGAAAGTATTAAAGAACAAAACTTATTAATTGATGAACCACAAAGACAATTTGTTGGAGATTTACAATCTCTCTTATTCGCTTACTGATATAAAAAATGTGAACAAAGAAACCAAAGATTTCATCAAATCTATTGGGGAAAAGATAAACACCCAAAAAGGTGTTTTTACTGTTTTGGTTACTTTAATTACGCACAAAATCATTGACCCAAAGCAAGACATTAGAAAGCATCAAACAAGTATGAAAGGTGGTTTTTCGGGTCGTTCAATTGATTTTACACACATTACGCCAACATTAAAAGAACTTGGCTTACCGTCTATGGCTGAAAGTGGTTGGCTTACTCGTTCATTAGAACAGCCTTATCCTTACAACTTGGATTACAATGGAAAAATTAGCAACAAAGTTGTGAAAGAAGCATTTTTAAATGTTCTTGACTTTGTTGAAAAAAATCCAACTTCTGCAAAAAATGTACTTCGACCCTATTATTGAGCGAAGCAATAAATTCAAAGAATGATGCACTTGTTGATATTATTCCTTTAGAAAATCCCGAGAAACTTACAATTGAAAAAATCATTTTAGCGTTAGACGAGCATTTTAGAACAAAATATGATACTCAAGGCGGCTCAAAACTTCCAGTTTTGGCATTTTTTGCAATCTACAAAAGTTTGATCAACGAAATTGGGAGATACAAAGAATGTACTTTGGCTGAAATGGGAAGTCATACAGCATCAGACAGAACTTCAAAATCGGCAGGCGACATAGAAATTTTCAAAAAGAAAAACTTATTTGAAGCAATTGAAATCAAACTTGACAAAGCAATTGATGCAACAATGGTACGAATTGCCATTGAAAAAATTGCACGTTACAACCCAGACAGATATTACATTTTGTCTTATATAGGCATCAAAGAAACCGACAAATTAGAAATTGCCGACTTGATAGACGAACTAAAATTAGAACACGGTTGCCAAATTATTATAAATGGACTTTTGCCGACAATCAAATACTATTTGCGTTTGATTACTTCATTGGACGAATTTATTGGCAATTATAACAAGTTGGTTCAAAAAGACAGCGAAATAAAGAAAATTCACAAACAAAAGTGGAACGAATTAATAGACAAACACTTGAAATAATCTCCCAACCGTCCAGTTCGCTAAAGCAAGACGGGCAGAAATGCCATTAAAACATTTAAAAACTCGACAATTATGAAATACTCTACGATTTTTAAGAGTGCGGTTACAATCTTTCTTACACTTCTGGTGTTTGCTGCCGACTTGCAGGGACAAGCGGCTTCCGACACTGCGAAAGTAAAAAAATACCAAGCAAAAGCACCTAAAACACAACCTTTCGGACAAGAAGCATTTACCGAAACCAACAAAACGGTAATCAGATGGACGGGAAATGCGGGTTTTTTAATCAACAGTCATGGCACGACTATCATGGTAGATCCGCTTTTGAAAGACTTCGATATGCCTGTTATGATTGATTACCCAATCGCAGCAAAAGACGTTCCGCATCTGGACGCAGTGCTAATTACGCACAGCGACAATGACCATTTTAGTATTCCTACCAACAAGGATTTGGCACCGCACACGAAAGAATTTCATTCGACCATTTATGTGGATTCTTTGATGAAAAACTTGGGTTGGAACTCTTTTGGACATAAAATAGGCGAAACTTTCAACGTCAAAAATATACACATTCAGCTATCAGCAGCCGACCACCAATGGCAAAACGCCTATAAAGGCGCAGCAAATCGTTTTTTTGAAAAAGAAGATTGTGCAGGCTTTTTGATTGCCACGCCAGACGGGACTGTTTGGGCGCAGGGCGACTCCAAACTACTTCCCGAACACTTGACAATGACACCGCCAGACGCTATTTTGTTCGATTTTTCTGACAGCGAATGGCATTTTACGTTAGCTGGTGCCGTAAAAATAGCCAACGCATATCCCAACACCCCTCTTTTACTTTCGCACTGGGGAACGGTCGATGCACCTGATTTTGCGCCATTCAATGCAGACCCCGACGAGCTAAAAAAGCGAATTGACAATCCAAGCCGGATTGTGTTGCTCGCACCCGGACAGCCCTACACGCTTCTACCTTTGGCGAAAAACAAGAAGTAACAATAATATTCTGAAAAACAAGCGGCGATATATTATTTTTTTCCACACTCAATTTTTTACGTCCAATGCGTCGCGAATACCGTTTCCCAGCAGGTTGAAAGCAAGCACCAAGAGCATAATCGCAAGAGCGGGAACGATGGTCAATGCTGGTTTTCCACTCAAAACGTAGCCGTAATTTTCGTTCAGCAGCGTTCCCCACGACGGTTGCGGCGGCTGAATCCCAAACCCCAAATAACTCAAACCCGCCTCCACGAGGATAGCCGTAGCAAAATTCGCCGCCGCTACCACCGCCACCGTAGCAGATACGTTGGGCAGAATATGCCGAAATAAAATTCTTGCATCTCCGAACCCCAGACTCCGAGCCGCTTCCACAAACTGTACCTTGCGCAGCGCAGCCACCTGTCCGCGCACCAAGCGAGCCACGTCCACCCACATCGTAAGTCCCACAGCGATGTAGATATTGCTGGCGTTGCGACCAACCGCCATCACGATTGCAAACACCAAAAGCAACGTCGGAATAGACCACACCGTATTGATGAGCCATACGATAAGGTCGTCGGTGCGTCCGCCCGCGTAGCCCGCAATCGCCCCCAAAGTCACCCCGAGCAGCAAAGAAATGAAAACAGCAATGCAGCCCACCAACAACGAAATGCGCACGCCAAGTATCAGACGGCTCAACATACAGCGTCCGAAAGCATCGGTGCCGAGCCAAAAAGTACGGCTCGTAATTTGCTCTTGAATTATTTTTTTTTGTAAAAAAAACGCAGGCGGAGTCGTAGATAAGCTACCATCTTGACCCAAAAACTCAAAACCGCCGTTCTCTATTTTTTTTATCTTCGCTGGGGCAGCCGACATCGGAAACAAAACCTGCACGAGATGAAAACCAACCGTGTCGCCAGCGAAAGCGATGCCTGTTTGCTCGTCCGCGCCCGCCCATTTTTCGATAAAAATAGAATCATTTTTAAAAAAATAAGATTGAAAAGAAAAGCGTTTGTAGTCCGAAACCTTACCGCCCCAAAGGGTTGCGGAAAAACTTTGTGGGTCGCTGTCGCCCGTCCGTCTTGTGCAAACCGATAATTGCTGCGTCCGAAAGGCAGGAGCTTGAAGAGCAATATCTACGGACTGTTCGTTGGCGTTGGGCGAGCCGTCGGGCGCGATGAAGTAGGCAAAAATAGCCACCAAAAATGCTACGGTAATCATCGCCAAGCTCAACGCCGCCGACGGATTGCGAATCAATTTTCTTAAAAAATGTGTTCTTTCAGGCTCGCTCATAGTCCGTTTTTTCTTACAAAAGTAAAAAAATAGCCCAACTTCAAGCAGCTTTTTTTTTATTTTAGACCAAAACCTAACTACTGTTTGTAAAGTTATTTTATCTTCGTGCGGGATTTTTGACTCCAATTTTAAAAAAAAAATGGAATAGCCTCCTTTAGACGCGTTCCTTATCCACATTTCATAAGTTCATGCACTTAAATAGATGACATTTAATATTCGACATAATTCGTTGATTTTCAATAGTTTATGATGACTAAAAATTAAAAACTAAAAACTTATAACTACTTATTCATTTTTTAGATACACTTCTAAAATTCATTTTTTTTATACTATTTTTGATGAGAAATAAAATTTTTACTTTGCTCGCCTTCGTTACTCTCGCAACAATGATGAGCTGCAGCAGCACAAAAAAGATTACGACCACAACCGCCGTACCCGTGGCGCCACCAGCTATCGGCAAAGATGCCGCGCCGACTGCCGATGCAAATACCACAAAGAAAAACAACGACTTTTCTCTACCAACCTACAACCCCAGCGAGCGGCGGCTGCACGACCTGATTCACGAGAAAGTAGAAGTGAGCTTCGACTGGGCAAAACAACGGGTCATCGGTAAAGCCACACTTACCCTCAAACCATATTTCTTTTCGACTGACTTGCTGACGCTCGATGCCAAAAATTTTGACATCAAAAAAGTGTCTTTTCTTAACCAAAAAACACCGCTCAAATACGAATACAACGGCTTGGAACTGAACATCGAGCTGGGCAAAAAATTCAAGCGCACCGAAGAATACAGCATCGTGATTGACTATATAGCAAAGCCCGAAGAACGCGACAGCATAGGCGGCAGCGAAGCTATCAGCTCCGACAAAGGTTTGTTTTTCATCAACCCAACTGGCGAAGAAGGCAGCGAAAAACCACACCAAATATGGACGCAAGGCGAAACCCAAAACAACTCGCGCTGGATGCCAACCATCGACAAGCCCAACGAGCGATGCACGCAAGAAATGTACATCACGGTAGAAAATAAGTACAAAACGCTCTCCAACGGACTGCTGGTTTCGAGCAAAAGCAATGCGGACGGCACTCGGACGGACTACTGGAAAATGGACTTGCCCCACGCGCCCTACCTTTTTATGATGGCAGTGGGCGACTTCGCAGTCGTGACCGACAAATGGAACGGAATAGATGTCAATTATTATGTCGAACCCGCCTACGAAGCCGACGCGCGCGCGATATTTCCCTACACAACCGAAATGTTGAGTTTTTTTTCGGAGCGATTGGGCGTGCCGTATCCTTGGCAAAAATTTTCGCAAGTCGTGGTGCGCGATTATGTGTCGGGAGCAATGGAAAATACGACAGCCGTTATTTTCGGTGAGTTTATGCAAGGACACAAGCGGGACTTGATAGATGCCGAAACCAATGAACTGGTCGTGGCGCACGAAATGTTTCATCACTGGTTCGGCGACTATGTGACCTGCGAAAGCTGGTCCAACCTAACGCTCAACGAAGGTTTTGCCAACTACAGCGAATATCTTTGGCTCGAACACAAGCACGGAAAAGACGACATGGAGCGTCACCGACTCACCGAACTCGGTGGATATTTAGGTTCGACGATGCAGCAGCCTTCGCACCCGTTGATTCATTTTGGGTTCAAAGACCGCGAGCAAATGTTTGACGCACACAGCTACAACAAAGGCGGTTTGATTCTAAATTATCTCCGCAATTACTTGGGCGATGATGCTTTTTTTACGTCGCTCAATCGGTATTTGGAAAAAAATAAATTCACAGACGTAGAGTCACACGAACTCCGCATGGCTTTCGAAGATACGAGCGGCGAAGACCTCAACTGGTTTTTCAATCAATGGTTTTATGCAGCCGGACACCCAGTTTTGG
Organism: Saprospiraceae bacterium; assembly: GCA_043767025.1. Classification (GTDB taxonomy): domain Bacteria; phylum Bacteroidota; class Bacteroidia; order Chitinophagales; family Saprospiraceae; genus JAYUHK01. Next base: position 15,155 of record JAYUHK010000101.1, read on the forward strand.
ACGTAAATTATTCCTACGACGAAGCTGCCAGCATGGTGACGGTCAATATTGAGCAGAAACAAGACCCCGACAAAAATCCGCCCATCTATATTTTGCCGATGGCGATTGATATCCACACCGCCGAAGGAACTTCGCTGCGCCGCAGTATTCGCGTCACCCAACGAAAGGAAAGTTTTACCTTTCAAGTGCCTACAAAGCCGCTTTTGGTCAGCGTAGATGCCGACCACGTGGTGCCGGGAGTTATCAATTATAAAAAATCAGAACCCGAATATGTGTTCCAATACTATAACGGAAACGGTTTTACGGACCGTCAGGAGTCTTTAGAAAAAATAAAAAGCAGCAAAAGCGAGGGCGCAAAAAAAATGTACCGCGATGCACTCAACGACCCGTCTTGGGCGTTGCGCAGCTCCGCACTCGACAAAGCCGACACCAAAAATGACCCAACTTTGTGGGAAACAATCTCCACAATGGCTCTGAAAGATGCGCACTCCAAAGTTCGCTCGGCGGCGTTCAAAATGTTGGCGAAAAGCGGCGATGCCAAGTTCGCTGCTACCTGCAAAACCACCATCGACAACCCCAAAGAGGCTTACGGAGTCGTGTCCTCTGCCTTAAAAACGTTGGCAAAACTCGACCCGACTGCCGCCGCTGCGTATGCCAAAAAATTGGAGAATGAACAAAACGATGCTATTCTTACAGGGATTTCAGAAATTTATCTTTCCAAACCCGATGCGGCACAGCAGTTGCCTTTTTTCAACAAAGCACTCGCAAAAATGGACGGTCAGGAAGTCGTACCGTTTCTCGAAAACTATGTAAAAGTCCTCAAAACTGCCGACGACGCTACGATTATGAAGTCCGCTGCCGCCTTGCGCGGTATCGGCATCAGCCAAGCACAGTCGCCTTATCGTCGTTTTGGAAGCGTAAAAGCCTTGAATGATTTGCGCTCTTTTCTGAAATCTCGAAAAAGCGACGACGAAACACAGAAAGCTGCTAACGCCGCTCACATCAGCGAAATCACGAAAGCGATAGACGAAGCGAAGCAAAAGGAAACTGTTGAGCAGTTGAAAGCCGTGTATAAAGCGCAGGGATTTTAAAGTGCGGCAAAAAAATGGATAGGTTTTATTTCTTTTTTCGTACCGCAACGGTCATTTTCTGTGGGTCAGAAAACGGGATTTTTTGGTTCATTTCTACCGAATAGCCGTCGTCTGGGCGGTAAGAAAGTTGCTGTTGGAGCGTAGCTACTGCGCTGCTCGCCGAGTTTTTGATGTTGATTTCCTGCAAAATATTATGATTAAATATAATATCTAACTGTTTGGTTTTTAAGTTTTTATCCTGTGTTGTATAAGAAATTTTCACCAATTCGCGTTGCGCGTCGAAGATGCTATCCACTTTGTACTTGTCTTTCCAAGCAGGACGATTGATGTCGGCTTCTGCAAAAAGAGCCAACTCTTGCGTCCAGTTGAGCGAGTCCGAGATTTTTTCTTCGGTCGCGCCGTCCACTGTTACTTTTTTTTCGTATTGCCCAGCCTGCGATTGGAGGCGTTTGGCTTCGGAGGAAATAAACTTTTTTACATCAAAAAATGAATTTTGTGACGCTATAATATTAGTTTTTTTGTCTTTACAAAAAGTCACAAAAAAGGCAATAAATAATAAAAATAATATTTTTATTTTCTTCATAAAAAGACTGTTCGGTCAAGTTTTTTTTTAATTACTCACGTTACGCAAGGATTTTAAATTGATTCTTTTGAATTTAGCTTTGTAGCCATTTACTTGGTTTTTGTCACTTTTTTTATCCCCAACCCGACCTTCCCCAGAGGGGAAGGAGAAGAAAGTAACCAAAAAAATCAAGTGCTCTGTAAAAATTCTAAAGTTTTTGCTTAAAAATCCCGTCGGCGCGCGAAAAATACTCGTCGGCTGCGCCAGACTT
>JAYUHK010000102.1:0-10313 GCA_043767025.1 Saprospiraceae bacterium
TTTGCACAGCTTTTTCGCTCTCGTTGGCATAGTTTACAGATTTCGTAACCCGCAAATTATGCAAACTTGGCGAAAAAGTCTTTTTTGTCATGTACTAAACAATATCATATAAACTTTGGCGATTATTTAAGTCTTGAAAAGATTGTTCTGTTAAACTTATGAAATTACTTTCACCTTTTTTAATAAGTGCTTTTCCAAATAAACCACCAATTCTTTTTTTAATGAAATCGTATTTTTCCTCATCTAAATTAAGGAAAGAAAGCACATAAGTAATCAACTCATCTTCAGTCAACTCTTTATCAAAAAGACTAAATAGAATTGTATCCTCATATACACTAAATTTTAATTTATTTGTGTCTTTAGAAAAAATTGTATAACTATGTAATGCTTTTTCTTTTATGTCAACGATGTTACCGTGTTGTCTTGGTAGTGGATAATCTACAGAATCTAAAAATTTATTTAATTTTCCACCATTTATAATCAAACCCGAAATCACTTTTGGAGGTAAACATATGGCGTTGATTTTTAATTCTTTTGAAATAGTGGATTCAATTAATCTTTGGTCAATTTCAGAAAGGTTATATGTTGTTAAAAAATAAAATTTTCCGACACCTAATTTTTCTATTGATTTTTTAGCATCTTTGTAGGCTTTATTTTTTATGTCAGTTTTTTGGGTAGTTATTTGATATGCAACTTTTTCCCTTTCAGCATCTTTAAAAGTAATGACGTCTGTACCGCCATCATGTGGACCATCAATGTTTATGGCATTTAAACTAAACACTTCATTTAAAACTAAAGAACAAGCTTTATCAAAATATGATTTTCCTAAATTAGAAATGTGGTTTGTTAAAGTTTCTATATCCATTGTATTTTTTAATTTTTAGTAAATATATGAATTTTTAAAGATATTATCTTCAGTATGAGGTTTTTTAATATTTCCGACATCTCAAAGGTATCACTAACTTTGCTTTTATTTAGGATTGATTTTTAATAAAACTAAAAACTAAAACCAACATTTATGACGCTCAAAGTAGAACATATTGGAATTGCGGTGCGCAACTTGACAAATTCTAATCTATTATTTGAAAAATTATTCGGCGTTCCGCCCTACAAAGCCGAAACGGTCGCCTCCGAAAACGTGACTACTTCGTTTTTCAAAATCGGCGAAAGTAAAATTGAGCTTTTGGAAAGCACCGCCGCCGACAGCGCGATTGCGAAATTTTTGGAAAAAAAAGGCGAGGGGATTCATCACATCGCTTTCGAGGTAGCGGATATTTACGCCGAAATGAGCCGCCTGACCGCCGAAGGGTTCACGGTGCTGAACGCCACGCCCAAGCTCGGCGCAGACAATAAATTGGTTTGCTTTTTGCACCCAAAATCTGCCAACGGCGTGCTGATTGAATTGTGTCAAGAAATAAAAACCGACCAATGACGAACCAACGACAAGAAATAGTTTTTGACTTATCGGAGCTGCCCGATGTGGTGGAGCAAGTCTTTCTCGCAGCGCGGGGGCGAAAAAAATGGACGCTGACTGGCGAAATGGGTGCCGGAAAAACCACTTTCGTCCAAGCACTTTGCGCTTTTTGGCGGATAGACGGGCGAGTTTCCAGCCCGACGTACTCGTTGGTGAACGAGTATTTTTTTGTAGAAAAAACCACTCAAAAACAGCAATTAGTTCGCCACATAGACCTCTATCGGCTCCTAAAAGCACAGGAAGCGATTGACTTTGGCATCGAAGATTACCTCTACGACGATGCGTATTGCCTCATCGAATGGGCAGATTTGATTGCCGACTTTTTGCCCGAAAATATGTTTCAGCTCCGAATCGAGGCTTTGGACGATGGAAGGCGAAAAATCTCTTTCTCCTAAAATTTTAAACTTCCCGCTCGATAACGTTTGGCATATTCTTTGGCGAAATACGTCAAAATTACGTCCGCACCTGCTCGGCGAATACTCAACAAAGCCTCGGGCATCGCCCGCTCGAAGTCAAGCCAGCCGTTGCGGCACGCCGCCAACAGCATCGCACATTCGCCGCTCACATGGTACGCCGCTATCGGCACGTCGAAGTTGTCTTTCAGCAGTTTTACTACGTCCAAGTAGTGCAAAGCGGGCTTTACCATCAAAAAATCCGCACCTTCGGCAGCGTCTAATTCGGCTTCGATGAGTGCTTCGCGTTGGTTGGCAGAGTCCATTTGGTAGGTTTTTTTGTCGCCCGATTTGGGTGCAGAGTCCAATGCGTCGCGGAATGGGTTGTAAAACGCACTTGCATATTTGGCGGTGTAGCTCATAATACCCGTTTTGGTGTAGCCCGCATCGTCCAAAGCACGGCGGAGATAGCCCACGCGCCCGTCCATCATGTCGCTTGGCGCGACGATGTCGAAGCCCGCTTGCGCTTGCGCGACGGACATTTTGGCGAGTATCGGAAGCGTTTCGTCGTTCAAAATATTTCCAAAATCATCTACATAGCCGTCGTGACCGTCGGAGCTGTACGGATCCATCGCCACATCACTGATAAGGCAACACTCTGGAAATCGCTTTTTTATTTCGCTGGCAGCGCGAAGATAAAAATTTTCTGTGGCATAGCTGTAAGTCGCCATTTTGTCTTTCAAGCCATCGGCGACGGCGGGAAACATATCAAAACTTTGGACTCCGAGCGTCATGCACTCGTCTATTTCAAACAAAATTTGGTCTATCGAGAGGCGAAAACTTCCGGGCAAAGAAGCTATTTCGCTCCGAATATTGTTGCCGTCCACCAAAAACAGCGGCAACACCAAGTGTTCGGGCGTTAGGTGAGTTTCGCGCACCAATCCGCGCTGGGCGGCACTGCTGCGGTTGCGACGAGGGCGACGTGAGATGAACATAAAAAATGGTATTTTTTTTAACTTAGCCAAACAAAATTTTTAGATCTGACGGACAAATATCGTTTGCGCTGCCAAAGGTAGCAAAAATTTTGTATTGGTAGGTAGAAGAGAGAGGCGTGATATAAGAAATTTTAGCTGTTATTTAGAACAGACGATAAGTATAATTTCATCATCTCAACGTGATTTTGACAACTGCTTTGCCAAATAAAACGCCTTCCACCTCGTCAAAAAGTCAAAAGGAAGCGGCTGAATAGAAGATTGGGATTGACTTTTTCATTCCACCTGACAAAATGTCAAAAAATAGATATTTTTTTGTTTTGGAACAATAAATGCACCTAAATATCTGCGCTGCAAAATTTGATAAAAAGTAGTTATCTTTGCATTTCTATTTATTAAAAAAAAGTACCCGTTTACCAACAGTAAAAATGTTCAATTTTCTAAAAAAAATATTCGGCACCAAACAAGACAAAGACGTAAAAGCCTACACGCCTACCGTCCATGAAATCACCGCTATCGGAGAGGATTTGAAGCAACTCAGCCACGACGACTTGCGCCAGATGACGTATGAATTTCGCCGCCGAATCGCCGAATTTCTCGAAAATATCGATGCCGACCTCCAAAATTTAGCCGAAAAAGTAGCCGAAGAGCAAGACATTCACCGCAAAGAAGACTACTTCAAGGAAATTGACGAACTCAAAAAAGAACGCGACACCCAGCTCGAAGTGGTGCTGAAAGAGTTGCTGCCTACTGCCTTCGCCGTCGTGCGCGAAACCAGTCGCCGTTTTCAACAGAATCCAAGCATCGCCGTCACCGCCACCGACCACGATAGGGCGATTGCTGCCAAAAAAGACTACGTCCGAATAGAGGGCGAGCAGGCGATTTGGCACAACCAATGGACGGCTGCGGGCGGACAAGTCAAATGGGATATGGTGCATTACGACGTGCAGATGATAGGCGGCATGGCACTCAACGAAGGCAAAATCGCCGAAATGGCTACGGGAGAGGGAAAAACCCTCGTTTCTACGCTGCCGTCTTACCTCAACGGACTTACGGGGCAGGGCGTTCACGTCATCACGGTCAATGACTATTTGGCGCGCCGTGACTCCGAGTGGAACGGTCCGCTTTTTGAGTTTTTATTTCTGACGGTGGACTGCATTGACAAGCACCGTCCGAACTCCGAAGAGCGTCGCCGCGCCTACGCCGCCGACATTACCTACGGAACGAACAACGAATTTGGGTTTGATTATCTCCGCGACAACATGGTGACATCGCCCGAAGAACTCGTGCAGCGCAAACACCACTTTGCGATGGTAGATGAGGTGGATTCGGTTTTGATTGACGATGCGCGGACTCCGCTCATCATCTCGGGTCCGATAGTCGGCGACGCAGAAGACCGCGAATACCAAGAGTTCAAGCCTGCGGTAGAAAATCTAATGGCGGTGCAGCGCAAGCTGGCGACTGAATTTTTGGCAGAAGCAAAAAAATTATTTCAAGATAATATTACTGGCAACAACGAAGGCGAGGGCGGAATGTCTTTGCTCCGTGCGCACCGCGCGATGCCCAAATACCGCCCGTTGATAAAGTTTTTGAGCGAGGACGGCGTGAAAGTTGCCCTCCAAAAGACCGAAAATTTTTATATGCAAGAGCAATCCAAAAATATGCACAAGGTAGATGCTGGATTGTATTTTACGATTGACGAAAAAAATAGACAGGTCGAACTGACCGAAAAAGGCGCAGAATATCTCGCAAAAGGCAGCGACGACAAGGAATTTTTTATACTTCCCAACGTTGCGGAGCGCATTATTGACATTGACCGCAGCCCAGCGACCGCTTTGGAGAAAGAAGAAGCCAAAATCAAAGTAGCCCAAGAATTTTCGGTGAAGTCCAAACGCCTGCACGCAGTCAGCCAGTTGCTGAAAGCCTACACGCTTTTTGAGAAAGACGAAGAATATGTAGTCATAGAGGGCGAAGTGAAAATCGTAGATGAGCAAACTGGACGTATGATGGAGGGCAGACGCTACTCCGACGGCTTGCACCAAGCAATAGAAGCAAAAGAAAACGTAAAAATCGGCGAAATAACACAGACCTACGCCACAGTGACACTGCAAAATTATTTCCGAATGTACCACAAACTTTGTGGAATGACGGGAACCGCCGAAACTGAAGCAGGCGAATTTTGGGAAATCTACAAGCTCGACGTGGTGACTATCCCTACCAATCGCGACATGACTCGAATGGACATGGAGGACATGGTTTTCAAAACCAATCGGGAGAAAACCAATGCCGTCATTGACGAAATCAATCGCCTCAGCGAAGCCGGTCGCCCCGTTTTGGTCGGCACGACTTCGGTAGATGTATCCGAAAAGTTGAGCCGTATGCTCCAACTTCGTGGCGTGAAACACAATGTTTTGAACGCCAAACAGCACCAGCGCGAGGCGGAAATAGTCGCGGCGGCGGGCGTAGCAGGTCACGTCACCATAGCGACCAACATGGCAGGACGTGGGACGGACATCAAGCTCGGCGAAGGCGTAAAAGCGTCTGGCGGTTTGGCGATAATCGGTACAGAACGCCACGAAAGCCGGCGCGTAGATAGGCAGTTGCGCGGTAGAGCGGGACGGCAAGGCGACCCTGGAACTTCCCAATTTTTTGTTTCGCTCGAAGACCCGCTCATGCGACTGTTCAACTCCGACAGAATCGCAGGCTTGATGGACAGAATGGGACACAAGGACGGTGAGGTTATCCAGCACTCTATGGTCACAAAATCCATCGAGCGGGCGCAAAAGAAAGTAGAAGAAAACAACTTCGGCACTCGCAAACGCTTGTTGGAGTACGATGATGTGATGAATATTCAGCGCGAAGCCATTTATAAAAAACGCAACAATGCACTGACGGGCGAGCGTTTGGTCGTAGATTTGGACGCAATGTTTCACTCGGTAGCCGAAAATTTGGTAGCCAATTTTCATCCGTCCAAAGACTACAACGGGTTCCGAATGGCATCGCTGACCAATTTTGGGATTGACCCCGAAATGGACGCGACCGCTTTCCAGCGCAGCCCCGAGGCGACCGTTATCCGCGAGTATCAGGACAAAGTTTTTTTGGTGTATGGACACAAGTGCAATAAAATCCGCGAGGTGTTGTACCCAATCGCAAAGAATGTCTATGAAAGAGAAGGTCACATCTATCGCCGTTTGGCAATCCAATTCACGGACGGTGTCAGCCGAATGTTGCCCATCACGGCGGAGCTGGCGGACGCTTCCAAGACCGAAGGAAAATCCATCATCAGAGATATTGAAAAAACCGTAACCCTCGCCCTCATCGATGACCTCTGGAAAGAGCATCTTCGGGATATGGACGACCTCAAAGAGTCCGTCCAAGCCGCATCTTTCGAGCAAAAAGACCCTTTGGTCATCTACAAATTGGAGGCATATCGCTTGTTTGAGGATTTTATCCACCGCGTCAATTCGAGAGTAGTTTCGTACTTACTGAAAGGCAGCCTGCCAATGGAAAGCGAGGAAAATATTGCGCAGCAGCAACAAAATCTCGCCCGCCAACAACAACGCCAGCAACTGCGCGCACCAAAAATGCAAACCAACCGACAAGCGGAATACGAAAACGCAGGCGGAGCGCAGCAACGCCTTTCGCAGCAACCCATGATGGCGCAGCAAGCGGAACAAAAAATCAGTCGGAACTCGCCCTGCCCTTGCGGAAGCGGAAAAAACTATAAAAACTGTCACGGGAAGTAGGATAAGAAATTATCGTTGATTCACGAGTTACCGACACCTTTGAGGTGTCGGTAACTTCGGTTTGTCTACTTGGCGTTGGTGGCAGTCTTTTATTCGGTTACTAATTTTACTTTGTATTTTCTCGTCCACTTTACTATAAGTGGCACGAGTATGATGGCGGGTAAAAGCCAAGGTAAAAATGACATTGAGTTAGTGAAATTTACAACTGCGAAAGCGGTCAATGAAGCTATATAGGCACCAGTCATTCTTTGCAGGTGATAGAGCAACCAATAGTTTTTTGACGTAATTTGTCCTTTGTAAGTTTTATAATCTTGATAGACAAAATTTAAACCTCGCCAAGCGAATAAAATTATAATTACACCAAAATAGTCTTTTTCAAGTAAAGATTGAACGCCCATTTTGATAAACCAAATACTTCCAATAATCATAAAAACCATTAAAGTCCAGTCTATTATTTGTGGCTTTTGTCCCTCTGCAATTTTTTTTAAATGTAAATATCTCCAAGCAGTACTTGTCATATAAATTGTAAATATTCCAACAGCAAATAAAAAATTAATATGGTGTAAGACTGCCAAAATCAATGAAGAAAATCCGGCACCGAGCATACTTAAAGCAAATAATTTTCCGACGCGCTTGTGAATTTTGTCCCCTTTTTTAGCGATTATCACATAAGTTCCTGCGAGCAGTCCAATGGTACCACCTGCAATGTGAAAGATTAAAAATATTTTAAAAAGTGAATCCATGAGTTAATTTATTAAATTTATTTCGTGTGTTTATTAAATGGCAGCCAACGAACAGAGCTTTGTGCAGGCAGAGATATAGTTTGGTCAAACCTGTAAACGCTGATGATTGAAAAACAAATGTACCAGTTTATTACTAATGTTCAGCGATGCTTGTCAAGCCGATACTGAAGTACAGTAAAGAACAAAAAGCCGATTGTACTTCCGTCTGCCCCACTTGCACAAAACCCCATGTTGTAGGCAGTTTTGTCTTCCCCGACTTTAGAATTAGTTGATTTCTAAAACGATTTTTCCATTCAAACCACCCGAAGAAAGTAAGTCTTGTGCTTTGGCTGCCTCCTCTAATTTCAATATCGTTATTGTTTGTGGTTTAATTTTACCTTCCTCTACTAATTGTCTGCCGTAGTCTAATTTTTTGTACGAATATGCTGACGATATGAATTTAGCTTCAACTTCGTATTCTTTTGCAAGTTCTTGTGATGGCGGCATTGTTCCACTAAAAAGTTTACCACCTTTTCTTAATGTTTTGAAAGAATTTATCTGTGTCTCTCCGCCAACCAAATCAATGACCAAATCTATATTATTGACCAAAGTTGTAAAATCTTCTTTCTTGTAATCAATTACTTCATCAGCACCAAGTGATTTTATAAGTTCTATCCCACTCGTAGAGGCAGTTCCAATAACATACAAACCGAGCGATTTTGCCATTTGTAGCATAATCTGTCCTGTACCACCCGTTACGCCTTGAATTAAAAGTCTTTGTCCTTTTTGTACTTCTCCATTTTCTATTAAAAATGAATAAGCTGTAACTAATGGTACAACCAATGCTGCTGCTTCGTTGAAACTAATATTTGATGGAATAATTGAAGTGTCGTTTTCTTTTAGCGATACATATTCGGCATAGTTGTTTCCGTGCTTTCCGCCAAAAACTTTGTCGCCAACTTTAAGTCTGGTAACGTTTTTTCCAATAGCTTCAACTGTTCCTGCAACGTCAAGTCCGGGTATGTAAGGTAACTGTACAGGAAGTCTTTGTTGCATAAGTCCTTTCCGATATTTTATGTCTGCTGGATTAACACTCACAGCGTACGATTTTATTAGAACTTCGTCTTCTTGTATCTCAGGCTTTTCCGTTTCAACAATCTTGATTACTTCAGAACCTCCGAAATTTGTATATACTATTGCTTTCATTTTTTAAGATTTATTATTTGAATGATTTTAGAATTTGGGTATCGTAAAATTGCCTACAACGAACAGAGCTTTGTGCAGGCAGAGATATAGTTTCGTCAAGCCCGTGACCGCTGGTGGTAGAGGCGCAAATGTTGATTGAATTTTCGTGTGCCTTGCCTCCGTTAAAAATTGTGTTAGGTGATGGTTTGTTTATTTTGACCTCAAACAAATACAATAACTGTTATTTTTCAAATAATATTTTATCCAAGCCCAAGACTGAATCTCTATTTCCGCCACACCGCACTACAAAATAAAGTATTTTTGGGGTGCTGCGCAAATATTTTCAAAACGTGTTCTTAATGCGTAAAAAACACGAGGATTCTGGCACATTAGAATTTTTAACCGTTGTGATGCCTACAACTTTACTATTTTTAAGGTCTTTTCTAAATAGCAAGTTTGCTATTGACTTGTAAAATAAATCCGTGATAGATTTGACCGCTTCTTGATGAAACACAAGGTTAGACTCAAACGTTAGTTTCATGCTTCTAATATTTTACGGCTTTCAATTCTCGCTTTTGCCTCTATGAGTAAGGAGTGCAATTTTGCCTCTAATTCTCTTTGGGACGGTAGTTCTGTCCAGTATTCGGCTACCATTATACCATCATTGTGCATTTCTAACAGCTCTATCTGCTCGTTGCTTTTACCTGCACACAATATCAAACCAATGGGTGCATTCTCTCCCTCTTGCTTTTCGTATTTGTCGAGCCATTTTAGGTAGAGTTTCATTTGTCCATTATTGCTGGCTTCAAACTCACCCAATTTTAATTCAATAGCCACCAACCTTTTTAGTTTTCTGTGGTAAAAAAGTAAATCTAAATAGAAATCTTTGCCATCTAAAATTAGTCGCTTTTGCCGCTCTACAAATGTAAAACCAACGCCCAGCTCTAACATGAAATTCTCGAGTTCTTTTAGAATAGCACTCTCAATATCTTTCTCTAAATAACCATCTTTTAAGCCCAAAAAATCTAAAAAATAGGGGTCTTTAAACGTATTCCGAACATCTTCTAATTCCGAATGAGCTTGCATATTTGCAATTTCATTGCGTTCATAAGCCTTGCGTTCAATCTGGTATTGTAAATCTCTCTTACTCCAAGTTCCTTCGATGGTTTTTCGGGCATAAAAACTTCGTGCCTCCTCGGTTTTGATTGGTAATAAGGCTATAAAATGCGACCAACTCAATTGTCGCACCAGTGGTGCGACAATTGTAAAGTCCGAAAAAACTTCGGCAAAACGCATCATTCTACGAAGATTTTTTTCAGTAAATTGTTTGCCATAAACTCTTTCTAATTTAGATGCTACCACCACCACTACTTGTTTGCCATATTCCGCCCGTTCGTTGTTCAAAATATGCTCATTTATTTTGTTGCCTACATGCCAATAGGTTAGCGTGAGTACACTATTAACTTGTGCTACTACTTGCCCTTTACCTCGCTCTATAATTTGGGAGAGGTCCGTGAATAGCCCTTTTTCTATTGGTTCAGTCATGCGTTTACGTTGTTTTAAACTCGATGGCTGCGTCGCACATTTGCAGCACCGTACTCGTTTTTCATTTCTCCTTCTCCTCTTTGGAAAATCGGATTGTGGGTAAAAAAAAGTGACAAAAGACCAAAAAGTGTCCACAAAATCAGGCTCAAACGAGTCAATTTAAGTTCATGTACATAAATAGATGACGTTTAATATTCGACATAATTCGTTGATTTTCAATAGTTTATGATGACTCAAAATTAAAAACTAAAAACTTA
>JAYUHK010000103.1:0-17635 GCA_043767025.1 Saprospiraceae bacterium
CCGGTAGAGGCTGCGCCCGCCCTGCCTGCTGCCACCCAATCAGGCAAAAACACGATGGGCTGCAAAATAAATGGAGAGCTTTTCCTCCTGAACGGAAAAAGAGATTCTTGGGGCATTGGACTCAGGGCTGTAGATAAGAAGTTAAGTGATACTACTGACTTTAATATCTCTTTCAACAGCCGAAAACCTAATATTTATTTGTTGATGCGTTCAATTAGTTTAGCAGCCAAAGAGAAAGACACTTTATCTCTCAACGGGATATATGCACTTGACAACAGCTATGTAATATTACAAGACTTTCGTGAAAATACGGTGTCGGGCGCATCTTACGAGTCCAATCGTATGCACGGTGGTACCTTGATTATCACCAAAAACACTCCGTCTTTTATATCTGGAACATTTGAGTTCGAAATTCTTGACGGAGAGGACAGCACAAAGTCTGTCAAAGTGACGGAAGGGCGATTCGATATAGAAAAATAATCTGTTAGTTTTTAGTTTTAAGTATTTAGTAATTTTGTATATTCTCTCAACTCTCCGATACGCTGCGACTGCTCAAAAATGTGAACATTTTTACTCAAAATTCTCATTGTACGCAAGCATCTGCCACTTTGGACTCTTGTAGGCGACTGATGCCGCCTTTCTTTCCCCTCTAATCCGCTTGAAGTCCTGACTGCACTACAAGCGGTTTTTTTTATGTCAATATTTTTTATTATTTTTGTAAAAAAAATTTTCATCAACCATACAGCGAAAACTAAAGATGACCGAAGCCTATATTTTTGACGCGCTCCGCACGCCTCGCAGCTCGGCTGCCGACAGCGCCCTCTACGAAGTCCGTCCCGTCCAGTTGCTGGCAGAAGTCTTCAAGGCAATGCAGCAGCGCAACGCACTGGATACGTCCGAAGTGGACAACGCAGTTTTTGGCTGCGTCACGCCCACAGACGACCAAGGCGGCAACATCGCAAAAGCTGCACTGTTGGCGGCGGATTGGTCGCCCAAAATTGCCGCAGCACAGCTCAACCGCTCCTGTGTGTCGGGTTTGGACGCCGTCCTCCAGTCGGCGGCGAGTATTCGAGCTGGTTGGAGCCAGTTGGCGGTGGCGGGCGGTGTGGAAAGTGCCAGTCGAGTCGCCGCCAATAGCGATGGGGGCGACCTGCGCTATGACCCGTCTTTGCTGTCGCAAGCGCGCCTGTTGCCGCGAGGCGTGGCGGCGGATTTGCTGGCTACGCTGCACGGTTTTGGGCAATCCGACTTGGATAATTTCGCCATTCGGTCGGGACAAAAAGCAATTTTTGCGCAGCAAAATAACTTTTTTGCACGCAGTTTGGTGGCTATCAAAGACAAAAACAACCTTTCGATTCTCGAAAAAGACCAACTTTCTGCCGAAAAAAATGCGGAGGACATGGCTTCGATGTCGCCTATTTTTGCCGAAGACGGCGCGGCGGGCTTTGATGCGATGGCACTTCGCAAATATCCTTTTTTAGAAAAAATAACGCACGCCCACACGTCGGCAAATTCGGCGAAAACGGTAGATGCTGCGGCAGCGATTTTGCTCGGAAGTTTGGAAATCGGCAAGCGATTGGATCTTCGTGCTCGAGCGCGCATCGTGTCCGCAGCGACCGTCGGTGGCGACGCAGCAGCGTTGTTCGACGGTATCTCGGAAGCCGTCCGCTTGGCATTGCAGCGCGCCAATATGGACAAGAAAAACATAGATTTGTGGGAAATAAACGAAGATTTTGCGGTAGTGCCGTTGCTTTGTCAGCGCAGCTGGTCCATCGCCGGAGAGCGGCTCAATAGCTGCGGCGGTGCTATCACATTCGGTCATCCGTCGGGAGCGACGGGAGCTGTGTTGCTCGGCACATTGATAGATGAATTGGAGCGGCAGCAACTAAAAACAGGTTTGGTGGCGATGAGCGCGAGCGGCGGCATGGGAGCAGCGATGATAATAGAGCGGCTTTGAAAAAAACGACAAAAAAAACAGGACTGTAACTAACTGGTTATCAATTATTTGTGTGACTAAATTCTTAAGAACTTGTGCATAATTACTTTCGTTTAAAAATCCCGAAGGGATTAAATGTTTATAAAACTCACGTTACGCAAAAAAAATTTTTACTAAAATTTCAGACAGCATTTTATTCAAAGTCACTGTCTTTTCAGACGTGCCTTGTAGAAATTCAAGTTTTTGCAAAAATATCGTCTGGCAAAGCGAAAACTGTTTGAGTCTGGCGGAGCCGACGAGTTTTTTTCGCGCGCCGACGGGATTTTTAAGCAAAAACTTTAGAATTTATACAGAGCACTTGATTTTTTTGGTTACTTTCTTCTCCTTCCCCTATGGGGAAGGTCGGGTTGGGGATAAAAAAAGTGACAAAAACCAAGTAAATTACCACAACATCAAGCTCAAATGAGTCAATTTAAAATCCTTGCGTAACATCAGTTAAGAATGAAGAGAAAATAAGTGACTGAATATTATCACGCAGAATTTTGGGTCAAAACAAGGCAGATTTGAGACGCAATGCCTTTGCATTGTAACGAAAATCTAACGCAGTTTTGGCGCAAAAGACAAGTGAGAATACAGTCCTTTATTTTGGACGCGTTCCTTACATCAAATAAATTTATTTTTATTCATTATTTTTCTAAAAAAATAGAATAAAAACAAAAAAATCGTACCTTTGCGTCCGAATTTTAAAAATCACTCAAAGTGAAAAAGCCTTTTCTTCAATACGAACTACCTGTTTTTGGGCTAAAAATCGGCACTCAACATTTTCAGTTTGAGCTGGAAGATGATTTTTTTGGGCAATTTGAAAACACGCTCGTCCAGCACGGCAAAGACTTCCAAGTAGCTTTAGAGTTTGACAAACGCCACGATATGTTGGTGTTGAAATTCGATTTTTCGGGGAAAGTAAAAGTGGATTGCGACCGATGTTTGGCAGAAATTTGGCTGCCCGTAGAAGGCTCCGAGCAGCTCATCATCAAGTATTCCGCAGAAGAAAAAGATGAGGACGGCGAAGTGGTTTTTATAACGCCCGAAACGCACGAACTCAACGTCGCAAAATTCATTTATGAATACATTTGCCTATCGTTGCCGCTCGTAAATATTTACGACTGCCAAAAAGAAGGCGAAAAACCTCCTTGTGACTCCAAAATGTTGGCATACATCGCCCAACAAAATGACGACCGCGAGGAAAATCAAGATGCTCCGCCACCCGACGATTCGGTGTGGAAAGAGCTAAAAAAATGGAACGAAAATTGAGCTTTTTGATACATTAGAAACGTATTCAGAAAGTTCTTTAGAATGAAAAAATAAAAGAATTTTAAAAATTTAATACGATGCCAAATCCAAGGACACGACATTCCAAGCAGAGAAAAAGACAACGCCGCACGCACGACCATGCTGAAATGCCGCAATTAGCAACCTGTAAAACAACAGGCGAAACGCACATTTACCACCAAGCCTACACGCACGAAGGCGCGCTTTACTACAGAGGTAAAGTCGTAATCCCAAGTACCGAGTCGGCTTCCGAAGATTAGAAAACGCAGGGCTGCCGTCGGCAACTCTACAAAAATATCAAAGCTCCTCATGTGTATTCGCTCGTGAGGGGCTTTTTATGGTTTTTTAAAATTTTATTTTCGATGAAAACAATCATTCGCACCGACCGCGCGCCCGCACCCATTGGGGCTTACAACCAAGCCACTGCCCACAACGGCGTACTGTATATGTCGGGACAAATCGCCCTGCACCCAGTCACAGGAGAGTTGGTAACGGAGGACATCGAAGCCGAAACTCATCAGGTAATGAAAAATATGGAGGCTATCCTGACTTCCGCAGGATTGACTTTCGACGACGTACTAAAATGCTCCGTCTTCGTGAAAGATATGAAAATGTTTGGACGCATCAACGCCGTCTATGGACAGTATTTTAGGGAAGAAAACGCGCCAGCTCGGGAGTTGGTAGAAGTTGCAAATTTACCGCGATTTGTGAGTGTAGAAATTTCAGCTATCGCTGCATTTTAGTTCTAAAAATATTTTACAAAGCAAATAAAATGATTATTTTTGCAAAAAAAATCATTTTAATATGCTACTTTCTCCGCGCGGTTACGAAGAATTTTTAAAAACTCATCTGCATCTACTCTATTATGTAGGTAAAAAAACTTCGATTCTTCTAACCGAAACTACCTTCGACACCTTCTATCCAATGGATTCGGAAACAAAACTACTTTGTCGCGACGCGTTGAACAGCAACAGTAAATACATAGATGACTATGTTTTTGAGTTTTCTAACACGCTCTCGGTAGCGCAAATCGTCATTCTGAACGGCTTGAAAGTAAAAGTTTCTGCCGACTTCGTAGTGTTTCGCTACTTGGCGAAAAGTACGATTTTTTATAATATTGACGACAAAAAGTTTTATTCCGTGAAGGCGTTGGGAACTCCTTTTCACAATATGCTGGGTTCTATTTCCAAAATAATCGCTATGACGCTCATTCGGCACAAAGAAGGCGTTATATACGACGGTTTTGTGGCAGAATCTGATATAAAAATAGAAAAAAACCTGTCCAACAGTTTAGATGCCGAATATCAATCGGCGAAAAGAGCAAAACAAATAATAAGAAATATCTAATTAGTTTTTAGTTTTTATGAAAAAAGTGCTTTCTTGTATCCAACCCACTGGCGATATTCATCTCGGCAACTATTTTGGAGCAATCAAAAATTGGGTGGATTTGCAGCAGAGTTACGACTGTAAATATGGCGTGGTGGATTATCACTCTATGACGATGCCCTACCGAGCCGCCGAACTGCGCGAGAATACTTGGAAGATGGTGCGCCAACTGCTCGCTTGTGGCGTGAAAGCAGAAAACCTATTCGTACAGTCACTCGTCCCCGAACACGTTGAGTTGAGTTGGGTGCTTTCGTGCGTCACGTCGCAGGGAGAATTGTCTAAAATGACGCAGTTCAAGGACAAAAAAGACCAGTTGGAGGAGAAAGACAATCAGGCATTTATTTCGTCGGGTTTGTTTTCGTATCCCGTCCTCCAAGCTGCGGATATATTGATTTATCACGCCGATTTTGTTCCCGTTGGGAAAGACCAAGAGCAACATTTGGAGCTTTCGCGCAATATTGCGGCGCGATTCAATAAAATGTTCAGCCCCGAGCAAGAGTATTTTGTGCATCCTGCGCCGCTGTTCACAGAAGTCCCAAAATTGCTTTCTCTCGCAGACCCCAGCAAAAAAATGAGCAAGAGTTTGGGCGAAAAACACTACGTCAATCTTTTTGGCGAAGCCGAAAAAGTAAAAAAACAAGTAAAAACCGCAGTCACAGATTCGGGCGAAACCGCCAAAGGCGAAATGAGTGCTGGCGTAAAAAATTTGTTTGAATTGCTCCGCGCCTGCGGCAATATGGACGCACACGACCGACTGAAAGAAGATTTTTTGGCAGAAAAACTGCAATATGGCGCGCTCAAAGGCGAAGTCGGAGAAAGTTTGCTCCACCTCATCGAGCCGTTCAAAGCAAAATTAGACGACTTGAACGCACGCCGCAACGAGGTGGAGCAACAAATCCGTGCATCTTCTGCACAAATTCGGAAAGTAGCGCAGCAAACCATCAAGGAAGTGCGCGAACTGACGGGACTTTAAAAATCAAAAACCATCTTTTGTGTCCCAAACGGGTTCAAAGCGTTCAGATTGAGTAAAAAAGTGATTCGCTGGGAATATTTTTCACGAGATTGAAGGTTCAGATTGGTGTCAATTTCTTTGCTGTTGAGCAAGGGAAAATAAATTTCAAGCACATCGCGAATCGGCGTAAAAGCAATACCCCCCGAATACAGCAACTGCGGCGACCCATTCAAAGCGGGAGATACGGCGGCATCAAAGTAGGCACGCACAGGAAAAGGAAGCGGTAAAGTCACCGCCGCGCCTGCGCCCGTCATCCACTCCGCACTGCTTCCGATGTTGCTCAACGTCTTCAAATTCGCATCGCGCTGAAAAATTTGCTGCGACCACAAGCCAGTTCTGTCGCTCCGTCCCAACAAAGATTCCTCAAAAAGATAGTCCGTTTGGTAGAGCGGAGTGCTGCCGTTTCCTTTGCCGCTCAAAGTAAAATTCACGTTGGGTCTCGTAAAACCCACTCCAAGCGGCGGCAATATACCTGCAAAAGCGTGGAAAGAAACTACCAAGCGGCTCGCCTTCTCGAATATTTTGGGCGTGCCACGCATCGCCTCTCCCAACACAAAATCCTGCTTCCAGTCAGCCGTCAATCGAGAAAATTGTTTGCTAAACTGTGCCGTCAGCTTCACCACTGCGGGATTCAAAACAAAGCGATTGGTAAAAGTATATTGAAATTCGTGGACATTGTGTCGGCTCGATTCGATGTGGTATTTCAAGTCCGCGAAGCTATCTCCCACGCCATAGTTTTGCTCCACGCCTACAAAACGGTAGCCGAATTGGTGCCGAAATGAACTGTTCAGACTCGCGCGGAGGGTCGAAGAAACGCCAAATTGAGCCCTCGTATATCGGTCATAAAATTTGTAATCCTTGTCATAATTGTAAGAAAAATCTGTGGAACGAAAATTAAAATTCAACTGCTCAATCAGCTTATTGCGAAGCGGAAGAGTCATATTTGTACCAAAAGTTCCATTCCATGTTTTAGATTTGAAAGAATACATCGGTGCTGCAAAGAACTGCGCATTTTTATTGAGCAAAAAACCGTTGTTGATAAGTGCGCCGACCGAAACGCCGTCGTATTGATTCCACGAAACTATCGGATTGACATTAAAGTTTATTTTATTAACTTCTTCTTTGAACGAAAAGAATTTTATTCCGTAAGTAATTGAATTTTTAAATAATCCTTTGGTGCGCGCAATATTATTTTGTCGGAACAACTCTGGCGAAACGTAGGCTGCGTCTAAAATAAAACGGTCGTAGTCACCCTTCGGGAAAATTATTTTTTGCTCGGATTTTCCAAAGCCATCGTACCATTTTTCGGCAACGATTTTCCCATCTTTTTCGGCAGAAATAGAAAACGGAGTACCCAAAATCCCCCGATTGACGACCTCCAATTCCGACTCGCCCGAAGGCAACTTTTGCTGAAAACTCAACGAATAGTCTTGCTTCTCGGAACCCGCTATCATATCATTAAAAAACCAATCTAATTTTTTGTTCAACCGTTTTTCGAGCAGTTGCTGCAAGTCTTGTGGCTGCGGGTGCTTGAATTTCCAATTTGCATAAAAATCTTTAATCGCCGCATCAAAAGCTGCACGACCAGCTTGTTTTTCCATCAATCGAAAGCCTATTGCAGGCTTCGAAAACGCCCCAACCTGATGGTGTTCTTGGTCAATATAGTCGCCAGTCCGCGTCGAAGGAGCTTGGTCATAATCACTTGTAGCTTGCTCAATATAAGCTAACTCGTTGTCTTTCAGCAAGGTATCTTTTGTGATGCTTTTGCTCATAATTCGATTGGCTGCGGGCTGATGCAGCTCACTGTACCGATTGTCGAAGTAAGTATTCAGCCCTTCGTCTATCCAGCCGTGTTCGTGTTGATTGTTGGCGATGACCCCTGCGAACCAGTTGTGACCGATGCCGTGAGCGATAAGTTTCTCCAACTTTACGGTGTCCGTTTCGTTTTCTACCGAAGTTAGCATCTCAAAACCCGACACGCCGCGCTCGTCGCCGTTGTTGCCGACTACCGAAATTTGTGACTGCGAATATTCTGCAACCGCTTCCGAATAAAATTTTATAGCTTTTGAAATAATCGGAATAGAATTTTTCCAACTTTTTTGCTGCGAAGGCAGATAAAAAGCGTTTGCTGTAACTATTTTGCCCGAAGCCAAACGTACTTTTTGGGACTGCAGCAAATACCTTTTGTCGGCATACCAGACGAAATCGTGAATCTGATTGGCTTGATAGTTAATCGTTTTCAGCGTCTTTTCGGACGGCGGCAAATCATTCTTTTTGTTCCTCAAATCATTGATAGTCAGCGATTTATTCTTCAAAAAAATCTGTTCGCTTTCCGTCATCAAATCACCGGAAGCAGCCACCACATAATTGGACGGCAAGGTAAGAGCGACCTCAAAATTTCCAAACTCGGAGTATCTTCCGTTCAAATAACTCATCGGATACAAGTTCCAACCCGACGCATCATAGACAGCGGGTTGAGGATACCAAGAAGTCATTTGGAACGTTTGGGCGTTGTCACTTTTTACGTTTTCGTAGCGCGGCAGTTGTATCTCAAAGGCAACGTTTAGCTGCATTTTTTCGCCCGATAGCAACGGTTTTGCTAACGTAACTTTCACGACATCGGGCTTTTGAGGTTCAGAATATGCAGGCAATATATTTCCGCCAGCATCTGCGAACTGAATGTTTCGATAACTTCCGAGATTTTCTTCTTTTGCAAAATATAATCTTGTGTCGCCGTGTTGAAGTTTTTCTCGTGCCAGCGTCGTGTTGTTGTTGTCGCTGTGCGCATTTGCCCACAAATGAAACCAAATAAATGGCAATGCGTCTGGAGAATTATTGACATATTCCAGCGTCATATTGCCTTTAAGTCTGAATTTTTCGTCGTCCAACGAAACATTAATTTTATAATTGGTTTCTTGTTGAAAATATTTTTTATTTTGTGCAAAAAATGTCGTACAAAATAAATTAAGTGCGAAAAAGAGAATTGCTTTGTACATAATGAGAATTTTTTAGGAATGAAGAAAAAATAAAGTACTCAAATTTTTTGCAATCAATTCAATCAATAACAAGGCATTTTTGAGGCGCAACGCGGGGCGTTGTAACGAAAAAATAACGCAGTGATTGTTTGTAATTGAGCAGAAAAAATACGTAGTTTATTTTAGACACATTCTTTAGTTATTAATTTTTAATTTTCGGTTTTTAATTTAAAAAAGATCAATGATTTATGTCACACAAATAGCATTTATTGAAGGGCAAAAGTCGGAGGCTGATACAAGTTGAGAAAATAATAAATAAAATTTCAGTAATTGCTTAGAACAAATATACTATATTTTTGGTATCTATTGTAAAAAAATATTAAAAATTGTCTAAAATAATAAAAATAAATTTTTTTGCTGCTTATGCTGCGATTTTTTTGCTGGCTTGCGTGCCACAAAAAGCGATAAAAAAAGCGAGCGACAGCGAGCAAATCACTCTCAATGCGTCCAAAAATAAGTTGCTCATAGAAGCCGACTCTTTTCTGTCCGACGCATCTTTTGAAATAGAAACGTCGGATAAAATCGCGTTGGTGGATAGCTGGTATTCCTGTGATTTTAGAGGTGAATCGCCCGCCGATGTGCAGCCCGGAAATTTTGGCGTGACTCAAAAAGCGTTCAAAGGAAAAAAATGTATCGGAATGGTGACTCGCTCTACGGGGACTTACGAGGCTATTTGCAGCCGACTTTTGAAGCCTTTGCGTCCCGATTCTGTATATCAGTTTGAGGTGTATGCTTGTCTTTCGCCAAAATATGAAAGCGGCGTGCGACCTTTGAAGTTGAAAAAGAAAGGTGAAATCGAGCAGCAAAATACTCAACTTTATTCATTTGCGAAGCCAGTAGTGCTGCAAGTTTGGGGCTGCGGCGCTATGTGCGACCCTGCCGAACTGTTGGGTGTCACGCCTGCGGTAGCAAATTTTGTGTGGCAACTGTACCAAATAAAAATTCGTCCACAAATAAAATACAAATATATTATGCTACAAGCCTACTATGATTACAAGGAAAATGCCGTGCCTTACAACGGGCATATTTTGATAGACGCGCTTTCGCTCAAAACAGACGATAAAAAGATTTTTGAGTTAAAAAACTAAACTTTTTTTGAAATAAATCGTACATAAGTTTCGTTTAATGATATGGTGCAACGCTGATTTTTTTAACAAAAAAACACCTTTTTTAAGTCGAAATTCAAGTTTTATTATTTTTATAACCAACTGAATATCAATCGCTCGTGCGACTAAAAACTAAAAACCATTCAATTTAATGTTTTAGTGTCTTTTAAATCCATGAATCAAGTCAAATTAATTTTTTCAATCCTTCTTTGCTGCAATATTTCTTCCTTTGCGCAGCAAAAAACAAAGATAGACGAGCCACCAATCAAACTCGTCAATCCATCTTTTGAGGACGTGCCGTCCATCGGAAACGGCGTGCGCGGCTGGTACACTTGCGGAGCGGTAGAAGAAACGCCGCCCGATGTGCATCCACAATCCGACCCCAATCAGGCGTTTCGGGTGTCACAAAAACCATACAACGGAAACAGCTATTTGGGTATGGTGGTGCGCTCCAACGACTCGTGGGAGTCCGTCGGGCAGCAGTTGAGCAAAGCACTCGAAAAAGGAAAATGCTACGCCTTTGC
The DNA here is from genome assembly GCA_043767025.1 of Saprospiraceae bacterium. Taxonomy (GTDB): domain Bacteria; phylum Bacteroidota; class Bacteroidia; order Chitinophagales; family Saprospiraceae; genus JAYUHK01. The sequence goes on from JAYUHK010000103.1 coordinate 10,329, forward strand.
CATTCACTTGTGCCGCTCCGACAACTACGAAAGTAAAATTCGCGGCAGCGAAAAAATGGAAAATTTTACGACTCCAGCGCGCTTGCGCATCTGGGGCGGCTCTGGTTTTTGTAGCAAAAAAGAACTTTTGGGCGAAACTTCTCTCGTCACCAACACTCGCTGGATTGAGTACGCTTTTGAGTTCAACCCGAAGCAAAACCACGAATTTATACTACTCGAAGCGTTTTACAATACGCCTACTTTGTTTCCGTACAACGGAAATCTGTTGCTCGACAATGCGACCGACATCAAGCCTGTGCCGTGCGACGAAAGCAAAAAGCAGCCAGTAGCCGATGTGAGCAAGGAGGAGCGCAAGCCGATAGCGACCAAACCCACTCCGCCGCCAGTCAAGCCCGCACCAGCCAAACCAAAAGATACCGTCGTAGCCGACGTGACCGCGCCGACCAAGTTGGAGCAAAAAAAGGAGTCGAAAATTTTGGCAGATTTGGACCGTAAAAAAATCAAAGAAGGCTCAATTATAAAGATTGATAGGTTATTTTTCAACGCCGACAGCTCGACTATCACAGTCGAATCCTATCCAGTTTTGGAAGAAGTGTATAAATTTTTACTCGAAAATGCCAAAGTCGTCATCGAAATAGGCGGACACACGAACAATGTCCCAGCGGACGATTTTTGTGACGCACTCTCGAAAGACCGCGCCAAAGCAGTGGCGGATTTCTTGACGCAAAAAGGAATTTCGGACACTCGACTCATCTATAAAGGCTACGGAAAACGCAAACCGATTGCCTCCAATCTTTCCACTTATGGACGAAAACAGAACCAGCGAGTCGAGATAAAAATATTGAGCGTCAATGGATAGGAAGTTTTTAGTCGTAAGTTTTTAGTCGTGGGTGTCATGTCCTGATATAGCTTTACACAAACTACATCTTTAAATATGACTAAAAACTAAAAACTATTAAAATACTTGTGCATAATTACTTTCGTCTAAAAATCCTGAAGGGATTAAATGTTTATAAAAGAAAAATGCCCTATATCTGCGACCCCTTCGGGGTCGGACGCGATGTACCGTATATTTTTCTATAAATGTTTGATGCATATTGCATCAGGTTTGTTCAAAACTGTTTTTTTAATTAGCCTAAATAAGTTGCCCGTAGCGAGTATTTGGTTAATGTCAACATCAAATATTATCCATTGTCCGACAGATAAAGCAGTCGGTTTTTAATGAAAAGTAAATATGTTCGGTTACTTAACTACCTATGAGTATTCATTTGCCGATTTTTTTTTGCTTGAATTTATTTGGTTGCCGGTACGAACATCGGACCCGCCCAGCACGGAAAAGCGCGAGTGGACCAGATACCGTTTTTAAGCGTAGCATCTGCCCAGCAATATTCGTTGTCTTTCCGGTCATCGTTTTTTAATACGGGAACGTACCACATCACCAAATTATTTTCGCCCAAATCATCGGCTTTGGGTTCTATAAATTTTTCGGGACCTTGTCGATAATCCGTGTTGCAGCAAGGTCCGATGGTCACCAAATCGGATTCGCCTTCGTCCAAATCAGGGTGCGCCACAGTGACATACGTTAGCGCACGGTCGCCGCGCCCCTTGTCGCCAAACTGTCCATTGCCGGGCTGCACAAAGAAATTTCCAATCTGAAACTGGTAGCCTTCGGGCGTGTAGGGAGTCCGAACATCTTGCTGTTTCCAATTTTCTTGCGTCCAATTTTTCCAATTTGCGCCCGTCCATTCTGCGAAATGTTTTTGGTTGGGGGACATAGCGATTCTCAAAACGGGGCGATAGGTGCCGTCATTTCCGCAGCCGCGCCCCAAACTCGCCACCGCACAACGAAATCTGCCGTCGTCATAAAACTCATACCGTTGCTCATAATTGTAGTTGCAAGCGGCGGGCCAGCCTTCGCTGAAAAAACTTTGCGACAGCACAAAACCAACTTTTTTGTCGCCCTCTAATAAATCCAAAATTTTTGGAGGCTCTATAGCAATTACCGCCGCAGTGCTAAAATACGGACACCCAATCGCGTCGCTGTACCCAAAACCATCGGTATTGGAGTAGCTAACGTGCCAATCTACGAGCTTTGCGTTCTGCACGACCGACTGCTCGCGAAAGCGCACGTCCGAAATGCGCAACCCATCGCTGCTGGTCAGCATATAGTTGAGCTGCCAGTTGTTGCGGGCGAGTGGCGTTTCTATTTTGCAAAAACATTCGGTCATTTTTTCATTCTGAATTTGGCGTTCTGTGACAGGCTTTACGGGGATAGTATTCGTCCCAACATTCGTCCAGCGAATCCCGACGAGCCTAAAATCGGTCAAATCCACGATTGCCCAGAGTGCTTTTCCGCCTTTCACAAAAGTCGGAGCTACGCACAAATGCTTGGAGCGTTCACAGCGACTTCGGTTGAGTGCGGTTTTGGTATCGGGCATCAGCGCATCTTTGGCGTTGGGTTTGTACCCCAAGGCTTTCTGAACTTGCGGCGAGCTGGCTGCAATTTTTAATGCAATTTCTTTGAGATACAACGGAATATCTGGCTGCGTGTAAGGCGTATAATAGGTAGCAACCAATTTATGTTCGGGCAAACTCACAATTCCTACGGTCGTCAAGTTGAGCGCGTAGTTATACATTTCGACTCGGTAACAGCCGCCTTTTCGGAAAGTAATGGCAGTTTGAGCGGTAAAATCACTCATTCGAGCAGGATAAACGCCAAAAATTTCGTTGCGAGCGTTGATTTGAGTAGTATTTTCTTTCAGATATTTTTGAAAATTTGGGTGTTGGATAGCAATTTCTTGTGCTTCGACGCGCTCCGCTTCTTTGAGATCAAATAATAACAAAATAGGATTACTTTGTGACAGTGTTGATTCAAGTCGTTTAAAATAATTTCTTACTTCTGGAATCTGTAATGCAGCAGAATCTGGCGCGAAAAGCTCTCCAACATCTCCATAGCCGAGCGTGTCCCGCGATGCGTGTGCGGCAAATTGGTTGGGATTTTGTGACGCAATTTTTGGGGCAAAAGAAGCGAGTAGATATAAGTTAAAGATAGCAAAAAGAGTGGTCATATCGGATTGGAAATCAGTTTAGTTTTGCGAAAAAGTGAGTTTAAAAATTGTTCCAGTAGGTTGATTATCAGTTATTTGGATAGTTCCTTCGTGTGCTTTTACGATTTGAGAAACGATAAAAAGCCCGAGTCCAGTTCCTTTGGTTTTGCGCGTATCTTCGTTGCCAACTCGATAGAATTTTTGAAAAATTTTTCGTTTTTCTTTGTCCGAAATTCCGACACCACAGTCTGCAACTTGCAGGTGTAGTTCGTTGGCAATCAGCGATGTTTTCAACTCGATTTTTGCGGCGTTGGGCGAATACTTTATGGCGTTTTCGAGCAGGTTGATTAGTACCGAACTGAATCCTAACTTGTCTAAATTCGCCCAAACAACGGTGTCACAATTAGTGAAATAAATTTCTGCATTTGGGTGTTTTTCTTTTTGAGTAAAAATAATATTTTCTATCAATTCCTGAATGTTAATTACCTCAAAGACAGGCGAATACGCTGTTTCTAACTTTGCCGCCAGCAGCAAATTATCTACCAAATACGTTAGTCTGTCTGTTTCTTTCAGCGCAGTTTTCGTGAGTTGGTCGGAGTGATTTTTTTCTAAATTTCGCTTCAAAAAAGTTTCCAACAAGAGCCTCACGGACGCTATCGGCGACTTCAATTCGTGGGTGATAGAAAGCAAAAAATTTCTTCGCTGTTGAGCCGCCAAAATCTCTTTCGTATAGCTGCGGTGAATGAGCCAAATACCGATGAGCAACGTGAAGAAAAAAAACAAGGCTTCCCCAAAAATCATCAATTCTTGGTGCTTATATTTCAATGCAAGTAATTGATAATCAGCATTTTGAACGAAAGTTTCTTCATTGACGTAAGTTTGTTCCGCCGCCATTCCCATTCGCATCAGCTCTGCTTTGGCTTGAAAAGCATCTTGATTTTTGGTGTAGAGCAAAATCGCCCACCACGTAAATGCCATCAACATATAGCAAATTACGCCATAAGACATCAACAAAATTCGACTGCTTTTCTGCTCCATTTATTATGAATTTGACAGCTTTTGTGACAAAAGCACCTGTGACAAAAATTATTCCAAAATCTTGAAAGTAGTCCTTCGATTGGCTTGATACTGTTCTTCCGTGCATTTTTGGCAAACACAAACTACTGCGGGGCTGCTTTCGCCGTAGCCTTTGGCGACCAAACGCTCCGATTTTATGCTTCTTCCGATGAGGTACTCCACGGCAGATTGGGCGCGACGTTGCGAAAGTTCTTCATTGTAGCGGTCGTTTCCACGACAATCTGTATGCGAAGACAGTTGGATTTTTATGCTCGGATTTTTATCCAAAATACCAGCCAACTTGTCCAACGACGGGCGTGCGTCGTCCCGAATATCCCATTTATCGAAATCGTAATAAATATTTTCCAACACAATTTCTTTGTTCGTAAATATTTTATCCAACAAAATCTCCAATTCAAAGCGTTGGGTAGGGTTGTCGGGGTCTTTTCCGATGCCTCGCGTAGAAAATTTTGCGTCATTTTTTAAATAATTTGGACAAGAAGCCGCAAACGAATAATCTATATTTTCCCGAAGTTCTAACGTAAAATAGCCATCTTCCCCTGTCACAAATTCACGAACTTCGTTATTTCCAAATTTTGCACTTACTACGCTGTTTTTCAACGGTTTATGCCCAATTACTCGACTGTTTGGATTGTCTGCTATTTCGTAAATATTCTCTACCACATAGCCGTCCAAAATTAATTTATAGACTGGAATTTTTGCTTTTACTGTATCTTTTGGAGTATTAATTACCACTGCAGCCGGCGGATTAGGTGGCGTTCTTTTTTCAAAAGCGTATATGTCATCGCCGCCTTTCCCGCCCGTCCGATTAGAAGTAAAATAACCTTTTTGAAAGACCCCTTTTTTTCTATCTGTCTGATTATCAACTACTAACGCAAAATCATCTGCACTCGAATTGATGGGCGACTTCATGTTTTGGGGCGGTGACCAAGTATCTTTTCCCGTCTTATAAGTCTTAAAAATATCCAATCCACCCATGCCAGTCAGTCCGTCGGAAGCAAAATAAAGCGTGTCTGCGTCAATGGACGGATACATTTCGTTGGCGGTAGAGTTGATGTTGCGGCTCAACAATCGTGGTGTTTGCCAAGCATCGTTTTTTTTGTCACAAATATACAAATCAAAGCCTCCCCAACCGTCTGATTTATTGCAAGAAAAATATAAAATATTTCCATCTTGTGACAGTGCAGGGTGTGCAAAATTAACTTTTTCGTCCATCGAAAAGGGCAAAATTTCGGGTTCTTCCCAACTATCTTTCCCTTTTTTGGCTATCATCAATTTACAATAACTATCCGCGCCTTTTTGTTCAGAATAGCAGCGAGAAAATACCATAGTCTTTCCGTCGGCACTGAACGAAGCCGTCCCTTCATTTTTTTGCGTATTGAGTTGATTATCAAACTTTTGCACTTGATTTTTTGCTGGATTTACGACGTACAAATCCGAAAACTGTCGCCCTGTCCAACGGTAAATATTATCATCTTTCAACTTCTCTGCCGCATTTCTATCCGAAGTAAATACCAACTGCCCGTCCTGATACATGGCTGGCGCATAGTCAGCCGCAGCCGAGTTAAAAGCCTGATTTTCAACTACATACTCATTGTATTGAGTATTTTTGAGCCATTCCTCCGCTATCGTGCAGGCAGTAATTTCCTTTCGATACTCGTACGGACTGCCGATTTCTATTCCGAGCTGCTTAAACGCTTCGGCGGCTTCCTTATACTGCTGGCTTTTTTTCAGCGAAAAAGCATACTGCCGCAGGGCTTCAGAGCCAAATCCATTGTCGTAGGCTTGCTTATAAACTGGAATTGCATTCTCATTTTTACCCAACTGACGGTAAGACTCTGCAAGCATGAAGGCAATCTTTCCTTTTTCGGAACGATTTTTTGATTTTTCGAGTTCCTGTGACAAAAATTTGCTTGCCACCGAAAACTGTTTTCGCTCAAAAGCAGTCTTTCCGTCGCGAATTTTGAGCGTGTAAGTGCAGGATAAAATAGTTCCCAGCATAAAAAAAAGAAAAATTCTTATAACTAAAATTTTGTGCATGACATTCAAAATAAGGAATGAAGAAAAAATAAGTAGTTTATTTTAGACGCGTTTCTAAACGCCCAAATTTTGCTTTTTATTTCAATTTTACAAAATCGTAACCGCTTTTTACCGCGCCCCACATTTGTTTTCCGGTCTTATCGAACCCCCTGTCCCAACTTTTGATGCCTTTTGGCGTGACCGTGACCTCCGAAGTCGCGTAAGCCGCGCCGCGCAACGTACTTTCGCAACCCTTTTCTCGAGTAGCTCCCGCATAATTTCCGTTTTTATCCAACGTCAGATAGACCGCGCAGCCGTCTTTGAGGTCTAAATTTTTTAGAGAAAGCGTGTCAAACATTTCGGGGGTTTTCCAAGCTCCGATGAATTTTTTTTCGTCTTTTATCAAATAAACGCTGCTCTTAAACGTCTGATTATCAACCTGTTCGACTTTATAAACTCGCTGCCGATACGGTTTTTGCTGGTTGGCTGTCACCGCCTGCTCCACGTAAAGCCAACGCTCTGCGGATTCTTTTTTCTCCCAAATAGACTGCATTCGAAGCGTAATATCAAAAAAAGAAGTGTCGCTTTTGGACTGCGCGCTGCTGTTATAAGAACCTTTCATGTGGCTGACCAACGTGTTTAAATCGTCATTTGGGCTTTTCATTTTTTTTGTCACAGAACAAGCATAAAACGAAAATAAAAATAAAATAAATCCCGAAAATTTGTAAAAAAATGTCTTCATAATTTCAAATATAATTTTTTTGTGAATGTGAACTTTTTAGTTTTTTTGAGCTTACCTTTGCAAGATAGGAATTAATGTTAAAAACAATCTGATTAAATGAAAAATTACATTTGGATAATTGCTTTGATAAGTTTTTTTTTCGCAGCTTGCTCGAAAGACCAAACTTCGATTGACAAAGATATTATTGTTAAATACCTGAAAGACAACAACTTAACTGCTCAATCAACAGGCGAAGGACTGTACTACATCATAGATACGCTCGGAAATGGCGCAGACTTTCCGACCGTCAATTCTACCGTCGAGATGTATTATAAAGGATATTTGACCGACGGAAAAGTGTTCGACCAAACGCTGCGCCCGTCGGGAGTCCTGAAATATCCGCTCACTTCGCTCATCACAGGCTGGCAAATTGGTGTCCCAAA
>JAYUHK010000104.1:0-1759 GCA_043767025.1 Saprospiraceae bacterium
GCGAAAAATACTCGTCGGCTGCGCCAGACTCAAACAGTTTTCGCTTCGCCAGACGATATTTTTGCAAAAACTTGAATTTCTACAAGGCACGTCTGAAAATACAATTACGTCAGATAAAATGCTGACTGAAATTTTAGTAAAAAAATGTCATGGGTGACATAAGTTACCTATCACAAAATTTTTTTAAAATCCCGTAGGGATTAAATGTTTATAAAACAAATGCTCTGTATCTGCGACTCTTTCGGAGTCGGACGTGCTGTGCCATGTATTTTTTCTACAAACTTTTGATGCACACGGCATGAGGTTGTAAAACTGTATTTTTAATTAGCGCAAGAACCGCACTTTTCTGCCCAAAACTCGAACATTTTCCTTGATAAAGACGTTTTAAACTGATGTTCTTACAACGTTCTTTTACACTAAAAAAGTATTCAATTCACGATGAAAAAAGCATTTATTTTCCTTGTTTTTATCGCTTTGGCGCAATTTGTGCAAGCTGCTGTTGGCTTTCGCAATGAAACCTTTGTCGATGCCTCGCGCAACAATCGGAGCATCGCACTCACGGTTTATTATCCGTCCTCGACGGGCGGACAGGACGCTGCGGTGGGCGAAAACGCCGCCTCAAAATATCCAGTTATCGTGATTGGACACGGCTTTACGATGACCGCAGCCAACTACAAAGTTTTTGCGGACACGCTCGTTCCGCTTGGCTACATCGTGGCAGTAGCCAATACAGAAACAGGTTTTGCGCCTTCTCACGGCAATTTCGGCTTGGATTTGAAATTTATAAAAGACTTCTTACAGGCTCAAAATATGGTCGCTGCGTCGCCTTATTTTTCAAAAATTTCTCAAAATTCTGCCGTTTTGGGACATAGTATGGGAGGCGGTTGCAGCTTTTTGGCTGCGCAAGGCAACAGTGGATTTACGACTATTTGCAACTTTGCGCCTGCCGAAACAAACCCTGCTTCTACGGCGGCGGCGGCTTCGGTTAGTATTCCGTTGCTGATGTTTTCGGGGACGAATGACTGCGTGGTGCCGCCCGCCAGCTCCAAGCCGATGTACGATGCAGTTCCCGCCAATGTTTGTAAATACCGCATCGTTATCAACAACGGGACGCACTGTAATTTTTCGGCGGGTGCATCGTTTTGCACGCTCGGCGAAGCGAATTGTGCAGCCACCATTCCAGCCTTGCAGCAACTGACGACTGTTTTTAGCTTGCTCAAACCTTGGTGTGCTTTTCACCTCAAAGGCGAATCGGCGGCGTGGAGCGTTTTTCAGGCGACGGCAACAGCCCAAAATGGATTTACAGAGCAACACGTTTGCTCGATTACTTCGACGGAGGAAAATTCAGCTTTCGCTGACCTAAAAGTTACGCCCAATCCTACGAGCGGATTTTTTTCAGTGAATTTATCTATGTCACAGTCGTTCAAAAATATTACAGTAGATGTTTTTAATTCGCAAGGAATTTTTATTTTTTCTAAAAAAATTGACTCGCAAAATACCGAATTGGATTTGGGCAACCAAGCCAATGGCATTTATTTCTTGAAGTTTTTTGACGGCAAAAAATTACTTTACACCAATAAAATTTTGTTGATTAAGTAGCTGATGTTACGCAAAAATATTTTTCTACTAAAATTTCAGGCAGCATTTTATCTGATGTGATTGTATTTTCAGACGTGCCTTGTAGAAATTCAAGTTTTTGCAAAAATATCGTCTGGCGAAGCGAAAACTGTTTGAAGTCTGGCGAAGCCGACGAGTATTT